>CALJTN010000112.1 GCA_937976175.1 uncultured Clostridiaceae bacterium
GAAGGCTTATTTGTAGGCTACCGCTATTATGACACAAAAGAAATAGAACCTTTATTCCCATTTGGTCATGGGCTAAGTTATACAACCTTTGAATATACTGATATTACGTTCGACAAACAGACAATGTTAGATCGTGATACGCTCACTGTAAATGTAACACTAAAAAATACAGGTCAAATCTCTGCCAAAGAAATTATCCAGCTTTATGTTAAAGACCTAGAAAGCAGTGTTATAAGACCTATCAAAGAACTAAGAGCCTTTGAGAAGGTATCACTCGCTCCTGGTGAAGAAACAACCGTAGCCTTTACTCTAACTAAAAGAGCTTTCGCATACTACAACACGCAACTCGGTGCTTGGCATGTAGAAAGTGGTGACTTTGAAATATTAGTAGGTGCTTCCTCACAAGATATTAGACTCCAAAAAACTATCAAAGTTGAATCAACAACCCCTCTTAAGAAAATATATACTAGAAATTCTACCCTTGGCGATATAATGCTTCATCCAAAAGGCAAAAAAGCTGCTCAAGATTTAATTACGCTTATGGTGAGTGATAAACATAATTCGCCCGACTCCCTTGGGACAGATATGACTATAATGTTTAAAGACTTTGTCTTACGTAGCATGGTTAACTTCACAGGTGGCGGGTTTAGCGATGAAATGATGGATGAACTATTAGAAGAATTAAATAATATTAATTAGATACTCAAAAAGTCAAGAAACCTTAATAATTTAGGCAACTTGACTTTTTGAATTTGAAATATCTTAAGTTTATTTTGTGGCTACTTAAAAATTATCCTTTGATAGCACCCGAAGTCATACCAGCGACGATTTTTTTATTAAAGAATATAAACAAAATAAGGGGTGGTATAGAAATTAATACTGCATTAGCAAATAATAAATTCCATGAGCTTGCATATCTTCCAGTAAAATTATACAGTGTAAGCTGAATGGTGGCATTTTTAGCGCCCGGCAAAAAATAGAGAGGATTTACAAAATCATTAAATATATTAACTGATGTAAGTACAACGATTGTAGCAGTAACTGGCTTCAACAGAGGAAAAATAATGCTAAAAAATAACTTTATCTTTCCACATCCATCTACAATAGCAGCCTCATCTATTTCTCTTGGTATAGTAGTCATAAAGCTCTTATAAAGAAGAAGTGAAAAAGGAGTAGCAATAGCTACCTCTACCAAAACCATTCCTATCATCGTTTTAAATAAACCAATCCCATTAAGCACCCATATTGTTGGCACAATAGCTGGTGGAATCATAAGTCCTGCCAATGCTATTACACTAATAATATTACTAACTTTTCCTTTTTTTCTCTGAAGTGGAAAAGCTGCCATTGAACAAATTAAAGTTAAAATCACAATAGATAAGAATGTAATAAGTGTACTATTAAAAAATGCCCTTATAACCATTCCTTTTTCCGCTTTTAAGACAGTACTATAATTTTCTATAATGTGATAAGTCGTAGGTAAATTTAGATTCATTTCTGCTGCTTGCGTTTGATCTTTAAAAGATGTAATAATAACAAATAGAAAGGGAATCCAGAAGATAATGATTGAAAGTATAACTGCAATCGTTTCAACAATTATTTGTTTAACATGCTTCATTATAAATCAACCTCCCTTTTATTAAGAAATATATATAACGGAATAACTAATACGCCTACAAATAAGAATAAGATCACGTTACCCGCCGTGGAAAGTCCATAAAAGCCACCAGAATATTGTTTATAAATAATAGATGCCAACAAATCTGTCGCAAACCCTGGGCCTCCTTTGGTCATGGCCCATACCAAGTCGAAGGTCCGCAATCCTCCTATAAAAGATAAGATTATAACCGCGTTCATAGCCGGCCTACAAAGTGGTAAAGTAATATGCCAGAACTTATTCCATGAGTTGCCTCCATCTATCATGAGAGCTTCATTATACTCCATCGGAATCGACATGATTCCTGCAATATAAATAACGGTTGCTACCCCTACCCCTTTCCATACATCTACTCCTATAATAGAAAAAAGTGCAAGTTTTACATTTCCCAGCCAATCAATACCTGTGATATTAAATACAGCCAGCGCTTGATTAATAAGTCCTTGTGAAGGATGCATTAAACTACTAAAGGTAATCCCTACTGCCAATGTACTTAATAAATTTGGGAAAAAAATAATTGATCTCAAGTAATTTTTCGTCTTAATATTTGAACAAAGAAATACTCCTAATAGTAACCCTAGTACTACTTTAGATGCCGAGGTCATCACAGCGTAAATAATAGTGTTTTTAAGCCCTATACTAAGTGAATGCTCAGAAAAAAAAGTAATGAAATTTTCAAATCCAATAAATTCCCAGTCTGTTAATGTCCATCTTGTCATACTAAAGAAAAATGACATAACTGTTGGAAGTAAAAAAATAGTACCGTAAATAAGTGCTGCCGGTATAATAAGTATATAAGAATAATGTTTTTTTGTCATTTTAAGTCACCTCTCTTTAAAAATGGGTCTGCAATATTTAATTGCAGACCCGTTTTTCCCATACTATTTTACCAACCAGCGAGTCCTAGCTGTTTTGCTTGTTTTTCCACATCCTGATCATATATTGCTGCACATTCATTTGCTGGTCTGAGTCCACTCCCACACTCTATACTAATTTGTGGCAAATTCGGACCTTTTACTGGTGAAAGAAACTCTAGAGCTGGTGCTGTTTTTCCTTCATCGAAATAAGGTAACATCTCTTTTACTCCTGCAAAAGCATCATCTGGAAGCTTTGCACCTTTAATAACAAAAGGCCCCATTGCTTTCTGTGCATTTGAAAAAAGCTCAAGCCCTTTAGCTGATACATAATATTCAGCCCATTTTTTAGCTGCATCTAAATTCTCAGAATTTTTGTTGATATAGAATGCACTTGGCATCCATACTGTAAGCCCATTTTTATCTGGATTATCTCCTGGCTGTGCAAACACACCAATATCATTAATCTTATCTGGATACTTCTCTTCAATACCTGATAACGCTGCTGTTAACATCGGATAATGTGCACCACTGCCTTCTGCCAACATCTTTAACGCTGTATCATAAGTTGTTGCAAGATGATCTTTGTTAAGAAATCCCCTTGTAAAGACTTCTTGTAATTTTTCAAAGCTTCTAAGTGCCACAGGATTTGTCGAAAACTTAGCTTTATTAGCTGAATAATTTTCTGCAAAACTAGGATCTTCTGTGTGTATATTATAATAATCAGCTAATAAAATAAGTTGAGCTGTCCAATCATCCTTATAAGAACCAATAACTGCTGTTTTACCTGCTGTTTTAATTTTTTCACAATTATCCATCAGCTCTTCCCAAGTTTTAGGAACCTCAAGCCCTAGTTCTTCATAAACCTTTTTATTATATAGCCATGCTCCTACCATTGAAGAAGCTTGTGGAAACCCATACACCTTTCCATTAACACCTGCTGTTACCTTAAAACTTTCATCCATATTGTCCATAAAAGGCTCGTTGGTAATATCTAGAAAATTTTGCTCCGGGTTAAGCGTTGGGAGAAGCGCTCCTGTATTAAAAAAGCATAGGTCTGCCATATCGCCTGTCGCCAAACGTGTCTTTCTTATATTTTCCCCCTCACTCCCCCCTGGAATGAGTTCTATTTCTGTCAAAATCCCAAGATCTTGTTCTATCCCTTGAATAACTGCATTAATACCTTCTTTAGGGGAGTCCCTATCCATTAATACGGTAATTGTTATATTTTTTTCTGGCTTAACCTCTTCTGTTTTTACTTTTGCATTGGTTGTAGCTGCTTCTGTTTTACCTTGTGGCACCTCTTTAGACCCACATCCTATCAAGCTTGTAGAGATGATCATCACACTGCACAATACTGCAAATCCTTTATGTAGTATTTTATTCATAATTAATACCCCCTCTTTTAATATTAATAACTTATTTCAAAATAATTTTATCATCTGCATGAGTAAAACCCCATAGATAAATGAGCACAACTACGTGGATTATTCAGCATTTTTATCATAATGTGAGGGAGGTATTCCTGTAATCACTCTAAATACTCTGCTAAAATAAGCTGGATCATTATACCCTACCATCTCAGCAATATCTTTTAAAAGAAACTGTTGATTTTCATTCATAAGTTTTTTAGCCTGTGTAATACGTATTAATGTAACATATTCATTAAAAGATGTATTCTTATACTTGCGAAACAACCGGCTTAAATAGGTTTGAGATATTCCTAAATGGGTACATACACTTTGAAGTGACAATGGCTGCGAAAGATTTTGCATCAAATAGTTCTCTATAGAACTTAGAAATTCTTCCTTAGTTAGTTTACAATACGTATTTTTGTTTGTTGTTAGAAGGCTCTGTATTATGTCCCATATGTTTTCCATCAATTCCCCCATACTTGTAGCATAACAAATAGCTTCATCAAGAGCAGTTTCAATATAGTTACAGTTTATTTCTTTTGTCTTATTGGAGTATTTTTTTACAATATGTAGTATCTGTCTGATATAATTTTCTACTTCAAATAAAAAATATTTATCCTCTTCCCATTTTTGAAAAGCTTTTATAATTTCTTTTTTAAAATCCTCAATCATAAGGCCTGAAATCATAAAATCTATTTTTCTTATCCATACATCTTCTAAAACTTCCTTATGACTCATTCTGTTTTTGATGTTTAATGGCACTTTAAGTATCTGATTTTCTCCTATAATTGTTGAGATTTGAATATCCTTTATGAGTTCCTTAAATATGTTGTAAAGCTCTGTCTTTTTCACTCTTTTTATATAGATTGCAATAGTGTAATAGCCACTTTCTCTCCACGACGCACTTATCTCCCTAATCGGCTCTTCTATAGCTTCTGATGTTATACATAAAATTTCCCGTTCATCTTGTCCCATAAGTAACCATACTGCTTCTTTTTTTGGTTTCTCTATAACAACAGATCTATCGAATGTGTCTGTTCTATATCTTGAGGGTGGGCCATTTTTTCTTAATAAAGCTATATTATAAGTTGAAAATGGTAAATATAGATTTAACTGTTCTTCTTTATTCTTATCTCCTCTTATTAATGATTTGAATAGTTCTACTTGCTTTTCATAATACTGTTTATCTAATTTTTCTTTAATTATATGTAATAATTCTTGTAGTTGCAGCGGTTTAACTGGTTTAAGCAAATAATCGATTACCCCTGATTGAATAGCACTTTTTGCATACTCAAAATCTCCATAACCACTAATAATAATACACAGGATATCTGGAAGTTGTTTCCTAATTTGTTTAATAAGTTCTATTCCATCCATAATAGGCATTTTTATATCTGTAATCACTACATCAGGTTTTAATAAAATAGCTTTTTCCAATGCCTCTTGTCCATCTTCAGCTTCATCTATCACTATAAATTCCTGACACTTTGTTTCAATAATATTTTTAACATAACGACGTGCTGGTGGTTCATCTTCTGCTAGTAAAATCTTATACATGACGCAACCCTCCCGATAATTTGATACTTGCTCCTCCACTTGGTAAGTTTTCCAGTTGAAAACTTACCTTCTCTTTATAAAACAAAAGTAATCTAGCGTAAGTACTTACAATCCCCATCCCTCCGATTTCAAATTTCATATGTGTATTACAGCCGATTACTTGTTTTTTGGCTTCATCTAATTTTCTATTAAGATGTTTTAGAATTTCTTCATCAAAGCCTTGTCCATTATCATAAATATAAATACTCCAACATTCTTTTTCTATAGTCCCTATTACTTTTATATGCATTACCTTTGTTGTATGATGAAAACCATGATGAATAGCATTTTCAATTAAAGGTTGAAGAATTATTTTAGGAACAATAACATTTAATAATTCTGTATCTACATCTATATGATATTCTAGCCTATGTTCAAACCGCTTTTTCATAAGTAGCAAGTAATCATGTATGTGCTGAATTTCTTCTCTTATAGACGCCTCTCTTTTTATTGTATCGGTGGAATACCTAAGCATAGAAGCTATGCTGTCACACATTTCTCCTATCTCTTCACTGCCTTGTTCCATACTCTTAGCCGATATAACATTCAGAATATTATACAAAAAGTGAGGATTAATCTGAGCTTGTAAAGAATCAAAGTTAGCCTGCATTTTAAGAGACTGTGATTTTAGTTCTCGCTCTATAGCATCTCCTAGTCTTTTTCTTAAATTATGAAAAGATTCGTTAAGAGCTTCTATCTCGTTATTTTTACTCTCTAACTGAATAGAGTCAGGCAGATTATCTATTTCTATCTTCTCCATCGTTTCTTTTAATACTCTAATAGGTCGAGTTAAATATTTCGAAAAAAAATAAACTCCTGCTAGTGAAATAAACATAATAATAAGACCCATACTAAAAACAAGTTGTCCAGCTACCTCAAAAAGTTTCAGAAGATCTTTCTTGTCCTGTATCATTAATAGTGTTACGCCTAGTTTTTCTGATACTTGCTTTACAGTAATTTCTTCCATACCTATTATAGGATTTTTAGAAGATTCCACAGCAAGCCTTTGTTTTATAGCTAAATCAATATAATATTTAATTAACTCAGCAGTAGTTATATTATGATGATATAGAATTTTATTGTCTTTTGTAATAACGATCATGCGTGTATTATTATCGTTAGGCAAACCAAAAATTTTCTCCAATTGCTTATAGGACATTTGAACTTCTATATATCCTGTTTCTCCCTGCTCCCCTTCTATTGTACGCACCAAGCCAAAAACTTTTTCTCTTTTTTCCCACCACGGGTCATAATACGGTGCAAGTAGCAACTCTTTTCCCTTTAGTGTTTTTGCTTGTTCTAACCAAGGAAGCTTACTTATTTTATGTAAAATATTTTCTGGCATACCCTCTCGGCTATAGTCACTTGTAAAAAAGTCTCCTTTTACATTGAAAATATTGACACCATGAAAATTTCGAGTAATGGAGTCTTGATAAAGCATACTATGTATTAAGCGGCTAGCCTCATTAATATATATCCCATTAGAGAAATCTTCTCTATCCATATAGCTTAGTATAGTTGTAGACCTTCTAAATTCATTGTTTGCTATAAAATGTTGTGAAATAAACTCCATAGGCTGAACTAATTGCTCTAACTGCTCAGACATTTTACTCACCATAGATTTCATATTATTACGGCTAGTATCTTCAAATGTTTTTGAGCTATAATAGTAAAACGAACCACTTAATAACCCCACTGCTACTATAACAATTAGAGAATAGACTATCAGTATCTTTTTGCCAAATCCCATATAATGCCCTCCTTTACTTATCCTATATAAAATAATAGCATACTGTAATCTATTCATAAATTATTTTATAAAAAAACAAGCTAGGGATGCGTATTCACATGACCCCAACTTGTTTTTAAAGCTATTTAATAAGCATACACAAAACTATGTTTTCCTGAACCTACCTTGTATTGTGCCTCAATACCACTTGTAATATTAGGTAAAATAATATGTGCTGTTGTATTATGTGGAACTGTAACTTGAACAGTCATAATTCCCTCTTTAATTTCCCATTTTACTAAAATTTGACCATACATACTTTCATATACTGCTTCGACATAAGTTAATCCACCACCTGGCTGTGGTTTTATCATAATCTCCTTATATCCTGGATTTTTTGAACCAGTATCCAATCCAGCTACTACCTTGTACAACCAATCTCCTATAGCGCCATACGCATAGTGGTTAAAAGAATTCATTTCTTCGCTCCACATTGTGCCGTCTGGTTTTAATCCGTCCCAGTGTTCCCATATGGTTGTTGCTCCTTTTGTTACTTGATAGAGCCATGAAGGATAATCTTCTTTTAAAAGCAATTCATAAGCTTCTCTAAGTTTCCCATTTTCACTAAGCACGTGACAAATAAAGGGTGTACCTAAAAATCCTGTAGTTAAATGTCCTTCATTTTCCTTTATAATTTGAACTAATGTGTCTATAGTTCGTTCTCTATGTCCCTCTGGCACTAGGTTGAACATGAGTGCTAAAATATGAGCTGTTTGCGTTCTAGCAGCTAATCTTCCATTGGGGGTATAAAACTCTTTTTGAAAAGCTTCTACAATAGATTGATGTAACTGGGTGTACATTTTTTCATCTTTTTCTAGACCTAATACCCTTGATGTTTGTATCATGATCCATGTAGAATATGCATAGAATGCTGTAGCTGTTAAATCATTTGGAGTCGCTCCAAAGCAACTACCTTCCTTGGCATCTAAGGCAACCCAATCTCCGAAATGGAAACCAGTGTTCCAAATAAGTCCATCTTGTGCATGACTTCTTATATACTTAATCCACCCTTGCATACTTTCATATTGTTCTTCTAGTATTTGCTTATCTCCATAGTAATGATAAATGGTCCATGGACAAATAACTGCAGCATCTCCCCATCCCGTAGAAGAGTGCTTTGTTTCTTGTTCTTTATCATCAAACTGAAAAACATCGGTAAGAACATCTGGGATAACATAAGGAACCCCTCCGTCTTCAAACTGCTCACTCTTAAGGTCTCTAAGCCATTTTTTGAAGAAGCTTCTGGTATCCATAAGAAAACATGATGTGCGGATAAAAACTTGTGCATCTCCTGTCCATCCCAATCTCTCGTCCCTTTGCGGACAATCACTTGGAATATCTACGAAGTTGCCTTTTAGTCCCCATAATACATTTTTCATTAATTGATTTACAAGAGGATTAGAACATGAAAAATAACCTGTTTGTTTCATCTCTGAATGAATCACTATGGCCTCAAAGCAATCTAGACTTAAATCCATTGGAAATTGTTCTATTTGTATATATCTAAAACCTTGAAACGTAAAGTGAGGTTCAAATACTTCATCTCCTTCACCTTTCAAAATATATTTTATTTCTTGTTTGGCTGCTCTAAGATTTTTGGTGTAAAAGTTACCTTCTGAATCAAGCACCTCTGCATGTTTGATACTAACCGTATCCCCCTTATTGCCTTTCACTCTAAATCTAACCCATCCCGTAAGATTTTGTCCAAAATCTATCACTTGCTCACCTTTAGGTGTAATAAACATAGCTAAAGGTTTAATACATTCTTGTCTTTTAACATAGGGTCCGTCCTGAGGTATAACAATGCCTAGATCCTGTTTTATAACTCTTACACTTTTCCATGTTATATCATCAAACCCGGGTCTGTTCCACCCTTCTTGTTCGAGCGCCGCATCATATACTTCTCCATTATAAAGTTCTGAATAAATGATAGGACTTTTTGAGACCTTCCATTTGGCATTAGATAAAATAAGTTCTTCAGTTTCATCTTTATATTTTACAAGCATCTGGAATAATAAAGCTTTATCCTTTCCATATATATTCCTTTGTCCAACCCAGCCAGCTAAATCTCCTTTATACCAACCGCAACCTAATTGTGCGCCAACTGCATTACTTCCTTTTACTAACATATTAGTTACATCATAGGTTTGATATTGAAGACGTTTCTTGTAATTTGTCCATCCTGGAGTTAGTAAAGCATCTCCTACACGCGTACCGTTTAAATACAGTTCATACATACCAAGAGCTGTAGCATAAACACGGGCTGAAACAATTTCTTTACTTAAATCAAATTCATATCTCACATACTTTGCTTGCGAAGAATCTTCTTCATCCTTATCATCTGTTGAAATAAAAGAGGCCTTCCACTCAGATTTTTCAAATAGCCCTGTTTCAAAAAAGACAGTGTCACTCCATATGCTTTCTTCACCTCTATTATCCCATATCTTTATACGGTAAAAATATCTTGTAGATGATAACAGGGGTATTCCATCATACTCTATGTTTATAGATTCAGAAGATTGTACAACTCCAGTATCATAAACTAACTTATCAAAATGTTTATTGATACTTATTTGAATATAATAAGCAGTCTGCTTGATATCTTTACCATCCGATTCAATAATCCAGCTAAACCTCGGCCTCCGTTCCCCTAATCCTATAGGATTTTCTTGGTACTCGCATGTAATTTTTATAACCTTAAGCATTTTATCACCCTCTAATGTCATTTTCTTTTATCCTATCACTCTTCTTTACCAACTCAAATGGATTAATCAATACAATAACATGTACTTTCAAACACACCTAAATATGAGTAATTAAATTTAAAATAGGTAAGGTAATAATTGAGAACAGTGTTGAAAGTGCAATAATTTTAGAACCATGTTCTCCTTCTAGGCCAAACTTGGCCGGGAGAAGTGTTATAGACGCTGCGGCTGGTGCAGCACAAGCTAAAATACTTGCCATAATGACTTCCTCCGCCCCATTCATCCACCTACTAACTCCTAGCATGCGAATGATTAATAGCATACTAAATGGTAAAATAATTAATCGCATTGCACTGGCATAATAAATATGTAGGTTAGTAAATATAGGCTTAAGATTAATACGTGCTAAGAAAAAGCCTGTTGTAATCATAGCAAGCGGCGTATTTAACTGTGCTAAGCTAGTAATCCCTTGATCAATAATATACGGTATATGCATTTGTGTACAATACACCACAAATCCTATTAAAAATCCTACCACTCCAGGATTAAGTACTGCCGGCTTAATATTCATTTTCTTTTGACCTGTAATCAGCATAATACCATTTGTCCATAACATCACATTAAAAATACTAATAAATGCAACTGCATAAAATACTCCAATATCTCCTACTGAAACAACT
>CALJTN010000113.1 GCA_937976175.1 uncultured Clostridiaceae bacterium
CTCCATATACCATATTTCTCATAAGTTATATAATTCCGTGGCAATAGTTTCTTTATAAATTCAAGCCACTGAATTAAGACACTTCTTGTAACACTTTCTTCTGTTTTATACTTGAATTTCTTATAGGAGTATAATGCATAGGAGAACACGCCGGTAAAAATCGCTATTAAAAACATTAACTGAATTAAATTTATTAAGTCGTAATTCAACTTACATTCCTCCTCACATATTATATCTTATCACTATATCATTATTAATTTAGCTCCTCAATGACATTTAGAAAATGTTAACAATTATATAATATTTGAAACTCATGTTAAAATTATGTATATTGAAATTACTTTATACCCATCGCATTATCCTTATAAGCATAATCAAATATTAAATTTCCACTCCTAGTGGTATAAATATCTTTAATATTTTCTTTTTTACAGATAACTGTATTAACTATGTATACAGGTATACAAGGCAAGTCTTTTGCTAACATTTCTTGTGCTTCATTATAAATTGCTATCTTATTTTTACTATCCTTTTCTAACAGTGCCCTTTCAATAATTTTATCATAATCTAAATTCTTATATCCATAAACATTATACTTTGAAGTTGACGTCCACCTACTAAAGAACCTATAAATATCTCCATATTCTTCATCAATTCTTGAGAATAATATATTATAGCCTCCTTGCTGTACTACTTTTTCAAGTTCATCTTTTTTATAGCCAGTGCAGGTTACCTTTACATCTAAATAATCTTCTGCATCTAAATAACCTTTGATATTCTTAGCTACTTCATCTAAATTTTCTTTAATATTTTTTGATATTTCCTTGGCTATTCTACTGTCAAGGTTTTTGCTCTCATAGATCATAATTAATTCTGGTTTTTTATCATATTTATTATTCTTTAAATGTTCTTTTAAATATTCTATACCCTTGCCCCTACTGCCAAACACACCAAAAATCAACTTACTACTCTTATCATTAATATTACTATAAGGTGTATAATTTACTGCTGGAACCGCCAAATCTTTGGAGATTGTTTGTATAATAAATTCTTTGGATATTATTGCACTAATTGCTTTTCTAAAATTATTGTCTTCTACTAGCCCTTTTGTATTTAAATTAAAAGTTAGATAGTACATACTTTGTGAAGGCACTGCTAAAGTTTTCTTTTCCATTCTCAGGTTAATCCCTTCATTTATTGGTGGACTTACAAATACATCGATTTTTGAGGTGTGATCATATTCAGTAGTTTCAAAATTCGCTAAAGTTTTCTCTTCATCCTTTATGGATGTAAATAGCATTTCATTACTAACAATCTCATAAGCTCGCCAATATTTTTCATTCTTTAATAAAGATATTTCCCCCTCTTTATTTATATCCACTATAGTAAATGGCCCACTATATTGAATCTTTTCGTAGCTATCCTTCCAGCTCCTTATATTCATGTCATTCTTTCTTAAAGTAAAAACTGGATTACTAAGGATATTTATGAAATAATCGTTAGGGCTGTTTAACCTTATCACTAAAGTTGAATCATCTTTTGCTACAATAGCAACTTTTTCAAATCCCACCTTTCCCATACTAAAATCCTTTGCTCCAAATATACAGTATAACTGCTCTGAGAAAACACTTTCCTTCTCTAATAAAATATCGTGGAAAAACCTTACAAAATCTGTAGCTCTTATATTGCTTCCATTGCTATAATGAATACCTTGTCTTAATTTAAAGGTGTACTGGAGTTTATCCTCTGAAATATCAAAGGTTTCTGCCATAGCAGGTACTATTTCCCCGTCTTTATCTTCTCTTACTAGCCCTTCAAATAAAGCTAAGAGCAAATCCTTTTCCCTAACATTATGGCTATTTACCATCAACAAATCTGATGGTAATTCCCCTAAGTTGTAAACTAAATATTTCCTAGTAGTTGAAGGTTTCTCTTTTTTTTCAATACATCCGCTAGTTAACATGGTCATAAAAATTAATATTATACATAATAGCTTTCTCATCTTTTCCTTCCTCTCTATACTACTCTTCTTAAAAGTATTAACTTTTAGGATATGAAATAATCAAAAATATCATAGTTTTCCTTAATTTATGTTATACTATAAATAATATTTAAAAAATTTGTGTATTTAGGCATATGAAAGAAAATAACAAGTCAAAGATGCGAAGGATATTTTGCATCAGACAAGGAGACAGATCCTACGGATAGTTGTTCTATCCAAAGGTTCTGTCGACGCAGTATGGTGCAAAATAGACTAGCATACTGACTAGTTATTTTTTTGAATATGCCTTGAAATGCATATAGGAGGGTTTTTATGCTAATTTTAGCTATTCAAATAATTGCTATACTTGCCATGTTAACTTTTATGTTTACGGGAATATGGGGCTTCATCTTATTAATTAAAATATATAATCAATTAAGATATAAGAATTATTTAATGGAAAAACTTATATATAACACTGCTAAATTATCTTTAAACCACCAAGATAAAGATGACCTTGAAATTCAAGATTCTTTTAAATGCACAGAAAAAGAAATTTTAAAAGCATAACATGAAAAGGACGCCCAATTGACGTCCTTTTCTTTATTATATATCTATGTAAAGTATTATCATGAAAGAGAAATCATGTAAAATAATCATTTAGAATATGTGATGTTTTTTCTTAGATTATGCTAACAAAAGTATATATTGCGTAAAAATGCGTTTGAACAAGCCTTAGAATTCTTAATTTGTTTTATTTGCAGATGCGTAAAGAAAAACACATGTTTGAGCGAATAGCGAGTTTGTGTTTTTTAGCAACTGTAAATAAAATAAATTTTAGAATTACTTAGCGAAGTGAACGCATTTCTAGCAATTTATACTTTTCGTTATAGCATAATATAAGAAAAAATTCTTATAACATTTTTTCAAACTCTTCTTCATTTATAACTTTGACACCTAAAGCTACTGCTTTATCATATTTTGAACCTGGCTCCTTGCCTACTAATACATAATCTGTTTTTTTGCTCACACTGCCAGCTATCTTTACTCCAAGAGCCTCTAATTTTTCTTTTATCTCTGTTCTACTATAGCCTTCAAGTGTACCTGTAACAACCATAGTTTTATTCATAAACATATTCTCTTCAACCCTTATTTCTTCATATGTAGGGCTAACTCCCAGCTCCAATAATTCAGATATATTGGCTATTATAGTCTCTTGTCTAAAGAATTCTATTACGCTATGTGCTACAATATCTCCTACATCTTGGACTTTAATCAAATCCTCATAAACAGCTTTCTGTGTATTGTGTATATTCTTAAATCTATGAGCCAAATCCTTAGCTGTTTTCTTTCCTACATTAGGTATTCCTAAAGCATATATAAATGAATCTAAAGAACAGTTTTTGCTATGTTCTAAAGAATCTATGAGGTTTTGTGCTTTTTTATCGCCAAACCTCTCTAAGTCTAAAAGCTGTTGTTTTTCTAATCTGTATAGATCTGGTATAGATCTAATGTTTAGCTTTTCAAATAGCTGTTCTGCTGTTTTCTCACTAAATCCCTCTATATTCATAGCTTCACGACTGCCATAGTGCACAATACTTTTTACCATTTGTGGCATACATGAGAGTGTATTATCACAGAAATAGTGCGCTCCATCTCTTATTAGCTCACTACCACAACTAGGACAAGCTTTAGGTATAATTATCTCAGTTCCTTTTTCAAGGGTACCTTCCACTACTCCCATTATTTCTGGGATAACATCATTAGATCTTCGTACAAAAACATCACAACCTATTTTTACACCCTTTCTCTCAATGTCATCCATGTTGTTTAACGTAGCTCTTTTAACCGTTACACCAGCAAGCTCTACTGGCTGCAATATTGCGGTAGGTGCCACTCTTCCACTTCTCCCAACGTTCCATTCCACAGAAAGTAAGGTGGTAGTTGCTTCCTCAGCTTCAAATTTATAGGCAATAGCCCATTTAGGAAATTTAACTGTATATCCTAGGATTTCTCTAGTTTTTATGTCATTTATAGCTATAACTACCCCGTCAATATCATAATCAAGCTCCGATCTTATAGCTTCGATATGAAGAATTTCTCTTTCAATTTCCTCTAAAGTTTCACATTCTACCCTATAGTCATCCATAGGTATGCCCTGTGCTTTTATAAAATCTAGCATTTCAACATAAGTTTTAAAAGGAGTTCCCGAGTTATATCCTACATCATAAAAAAAAGCAGAAAGATTTCTTCTTGCAGTTTCTTTTATATTTAAATTTCTAAGTGCCCCCGCTGCTCCATTTCTAAGGTTTTTAAGAGGAGTATCTGCGGTGTCATTATAATTTTTAAAGGCTTCCTTCGTCATAATAGCTTCTCCGTGAACTTCTATTGTGGTAGCATTATTAATTAACAAAGGCAAAGTCTTTATTGTTTTTGCCTGAGCAGTAATATCTTCCCCTATTTCACCGGTTCCTCTAGTAGCTGCTTTGATTAAATATCCATTTTCATCATAAGTGGCATTTAAGGAAAGCCCATCAAACTTCTTAGTTAAAACATAAGTCAGTGGTGCTAACTGCATGCCATGGTTTAAATTATACTCTTTCATAGCTTTTATATTCCTATTATGCCAGTCCTTTATTTCCTCCATTCCTTGTGCCTTATCTAAACTCCAAAGCTTAGCCTTATGAGTATATTTAGAGAACTCAGGCAGGACTCCTCCTCCTATCCTTTGAGAGGGAGAAAGAGGGAGTATCTCACCTAGTTCTTTTTCAAGAGCCGTAAGCTCGTCATATTTCTTATCATACTCTTTATCCGATATTGAAGGATTATCTAAAACATAATACTCATTAGCATATGTATTAAGTTCCTCAACTAATTCCTGCATTTTTTTACTTTTATTACTGATATCCATAAACAACACCCTTTCAAAAAAATCCAAACTTCACTATTATTTATAACCCTATGAAATATATTTATGCTATGAAATAAAATAACTAGCATACTCACTAGTTATTTTATCCAATATGGTTTATAACATTTCTAAAGGTGATTTACCTAATATAAGCTTTTTTATTCCCATGTTATCAAAAGCTATGGAAATCAACGTGTCACCATTAGAACTGGAAATTGACACAATGGTACCTACCCCAAAGCTACTATGTCTAACCTTCCTGCCTACTGTAGCTTCGGTCTTCATAGTTTGCTGCTCTGAATCATTTCTTTGAGCCGTAATTGATAGGTAATCTTGCGCATAAGGGTTACTGTCTGTTGAGATTGAGCTTATAAGACCATGAGGGTTGTGTTTTTGTGGAGCTTTAGTCTTATTTCTCTTTAATACTTCCACAGTCCTATTTTTATCCCCTCCAACATTTTCTTTTAACGCTGGAGAAATTTCGCTAATAAAATCAGAAGGTGAGTACCCCACCGTTCTTCCAAACACCATTCTACTCTCCGCAGAAGTTATGTAAAGCTTCTCTTCTGCTCTTGTTATAGCAACATAGCATAACCGCCTTGACTCTTCCATTTCAGTAAAGTTGTTCATAGAAGACATACCTGGAAATATACCATTTTCCATCCCTACCATGAATACTACTGGAAACTCTAATCCTTTTGCACTATGTACTGTCATCATGGCTACAGTATCGGCCTCCTCATCAGGATTTTCGGTATCTGAGCCTAAACTTACACCCTCTAGGAAGGCTAAAAGTGATTTATCCTCTGAAGTTCTTTCAAATTCTACAGCATCTGATACTAATTCTTTTATATTTTCTACCCTACTCTCATCCTCTGGTTCCTTAGAGTTTTCTAACTGCTTTAAATACCCCGTATCATCTAAAATACACTTAATTAACTGAGATACAGGCACCTCATCCTTTTTAGCCATAAAACTATTCATAAGACTAACAAACTTACCTATAGAGGATGTATTTCTAGTTGTTAGTGTAGGTATGAACTCTACATCTAGAATTGCACTATACAAGCATTGATCTATACTAATTGCAAACTCTTGAATCTTTTCAATAGTTGCATCACCTATATTTCTTTTAGGCACGTTTATAATTCTTCTTAAAGCAATATCATCTAGCGGATTATTTATAAGCTTTAAATAGGCCATGATATCCTTTATTTCTTTTCTATCATAGAATTTTAATCCTCCTACTATTCTATAGGGAATTAAGGTTTTTCTAAAGCTTTCCTCAAAAATACGTGATTGAGAATTCATTCTATACAAAATTGCAAAGTCTTTAAAGCTTTTATTTTCCTCCTTCATAATTGTCTTAATCTGACTTGCTACGAAATTTGCCTCATCACGGTCTGAAAAAGCTCTATACAAATTGATTTTCTCTCCACATTCTTTTTCAGTCCTAAGTGCTTTATCCTTCCTCTGAGAATTATTTCTTATGACATCATTAGCTGCCAGAAGTATATTTCCATAGGATCTATAATTTTGCTCAAGCTTAACCACCTTTGCCCTTGGATAATCTTTTTCAAAATCTAGGATATTAGTAACATCCGCACCCCGCCAAGCATAGATGCACTGGTCATCATCTCCAACTACGCATATATTCTCCTTTTCATCCACTAAAAGCTTTATAAGTTCATACTGTGCCTTATTTGTATCTTGATACTCATCCACCATAATGTACCTAAATTTTCTATGGTAAAATTCTAAGACTTCTTTATCATTTTTAAGAAGCTCCACGGCTTTAAAAATCAAATCATCAAAATCTAATGCATTATTAGCCTTTAGCTTTTTTTGGTAAAGCACATATATATCCGCAACTTTATTTTTTCTGAAATCACTTTCATTTTCTTTTTTATACTTTTCTGCAGAAATAAGTTCATTTTTAGCACTTGATATCTTACCTAAAATTTCTGAATCCGTTAAATCTTTTTCATTTACATTAAGTTCTTTCATGCACTGTTTAATTAAGCTTTTTTGATCATAGCTATCATAAATAGTAAAGTTCTTGTTATATCCCAGTTTGTCTATTTCACGCCGAAGTATCCTAACACAACTAGAGTGAAAGGTAGAAATCCACATATTATCTGCTACATTACCTACAAGGGCGCGCACTCTGTCCTTCATTTCACCAGCTGCTTTATTTGTAAAAGTTATAGCTAAAATTTGTGAAGGATAGATATTTAAATCTTCAATCATATGTGCAATTCTATAAGTTAAAACTCTGGTTTTCCCAGAGCCCGCACCGGCCAATATTAGTAGAGGGCCATCAACTGTTATTGCAGCCTCGCACTGCTCTTTGTTTAACAAATTTTTCAAATCCATGAAACCACCCCTTATATCTTCTATTAATACCAGCATTGCTAGTATTAATAGTACTTCATTACAAACATACCTATAATTATATCACAATGTGCATGAACTTAATCAAATTTAAAAATAAAGACAGTTAGCATACATTCACTCTTTTATTTTAGTTAAACCGAGTAAATATATGTTAACCGTCCTTTTTTATTTTTATATGTACATATAAATATAAGTATGCTTTTTCCTTTTATTTCAAACGTTCTAAGATAAGTTTATACCCATCATTTCCATAATTTAATGCTCTGTTAATTCTACTTATTGTGGCAGTACTTGCACCTGTTGTACTTGCTATATCCAAATAAGTCCTTTTTGCTCTTAGCATTTTTGCTACTTGAAGTCTTTGCTCAAGTGCCTTAATTTCATTAATAGTGCATATATCTTCAAAAAACCTATAGCACTCTTCCTTTGTTTGTAAACTTAAAATACCCTCAAAGAGAAAATCCATATCTTTACTTTCTAATTTAGAATTATGTTCACTCATCATCCTTCACCTCTAATAATCATAGACTACTTTAAACAATTTTATCATTTATCTTACATTTATACTATTAAAACTTTTAAAAAAACATAAAAAATATATATTTTTTATTACCTAAAAAATAAAAAAGTGCAGTTTATTAAATATTATTTAAATAAACTGCAGTAGAAGTCTAACATACCTATTAAATTATGGCTTAGATAATTATATTATTTAACTAAATTTAAAAATACTGTAGTTACGGTAAATGAAATTGCTGAAATTACTGTAACTCGTGCCATTACTGATTCGAAAGTTTTTGTTTTGTTTTTTCCATAAAAAGTATCTGAACTTCCTGCTACAAGACCACTTAATCCATTTGATTTGCTAGGTTGCAGCATAACTGAGACAATTATAGCAATTGACGCTATAATCTGTAACCCTACTAATAAACTGCGCATGTGTACACCCCCCTGTTTTTCTAATACATAGTTATTTTAGCATACTATAAGATAGCTTGCAATGTTAAGTAAAATGCAAGAGTATAGCCTATAAAGACTACACTCTTACTTAGTTATCTCTTAATGTTATAGAATGCTTTTAATCCTCTGTACTCAGCCATTTCATCTAATTCTTCTTCAATTCTTAATAGTTGATTGTATTTAGCAACTCTTTCGCTTCTAGCTGGGGCACCAGTTTTAATTTGTCCTGCGTTCATAGCTACAACTAGGTCTGCTATTGTAGTATCCTCAGTTTCTCCTGATCTATGAGAAACTACTGCAGTATATCCTGCTCTTTCAGCCATCTCTATAGCGTTAATTGTTTCAGTGAGTGTTCCTATTTGGTTTAATTTTATAAGAATTGAATTTGCAGTTTTTCTTTCAATTCCCATTTTTAATCTATCTGTGTTAGTTACAAATAGGTCGTCTCCAACTAATTGAACTCTATCTCCTATTTTATCTGTTAAGTACTTCCAACCTGCCCAATCCTCTTCTGCCATTCCATCTTCAATAGAAATAATCGGATATTTGTTTGCAAGTTCCACATAATAGTCAGCCATTTGCTCTGGAGTTAATATTCTTCCCTCTCCAGCCAAGTTGTATTTTCCATCTTCAAAGAATTCAGAAGCTGCTGGATCAAGAGCTATATAGATATCTTTTCCTGGAACATATCCAGCTTTTTCTATAGCCTCTATTATAATTTTTATAGCTTCTTCGTTACTTGATAAATTTGGAGCAAATCCGCCTTCATCGCCAACACCAGTTGATAAACCTTTAGCTTTTAATAACCCTTTTAGTGCATGGTAAACTTCTGCACTCATTTGCAGTGCTTCACTAAAAGAAGTTGCTCCAACAGGCATAACCATAAACTCTTGTAAGTCTACATTGTTATCAGCATGACTTCCACCATTTATAATATTCATCATTGGAACTGGTAAAACTTTAGCGTTTACGCCCCCAATATATTGATATAATCCAAGGCCTAAGGACTCAGCCGCAGCTCTAGCACATGCCAGTGATACTCCAAGCATTGCATTAGCACCTAATTTACTCTTATTTTCTGTTCCATCAAGTGCTATCATAGTTTTATCTATAGCTATTTGATCATATACATTCATTCCAATTATTTCTTCTGCTATTAGGTTGTTTACATTATCAATAGCGTTATTAACTCCTTTTCCATTGTATACATCTTTGTCTCCATCTCTTAGTTCTACTGCTTCAAATTTACCAGTAGATGCACCTGATGGTACTGCTGCTCTTGCTACTGTTCCATCTTCTAGTGTCACTTCAACCTCAACAGTTGGAAATGCTCTTGAATCTAAAATTTGTCTTGCATATACATCAATTATTTCAATAAAATTTTTCATATTATTTACCTCCAAATTTTTATTCTGTATTATTATTGCCTAAGTTAAACTAAGATACTCCTATAATTTAAGGAAAGTTGAGTCACTTTTACGTAACTCAACAGTTTAACCAATTTTCTTTTAGAATAGTCAACATTGGATAATATAGTATTAAAGTGTTATTAAAGACCTTCCCGTCATTTCCTCTGGTACATCAAGCCCCATAGCATCAAGCATAGTAGGTGCTATGTCCGCTAATATACCGCTGTCCTTAAGCCCCTTACCATGGTTTGAAACGTAAGTGAAGGGAACTAAATTTGAAGTATGTGCTGTCATAGGATTTCCTGTAGAATAATCAAGCATTTGCTCAGAGTTTCCATGGTCTGCAGTTATAAATACGGTACCATCTTTATCTAAAACACTACTAACAATCTTTCCAAGACATTCATCCACTGTTTCTATAGCCTTTATAGCCGCTTCGAAAACTCCAGTATGACCTACCATATCTGGATTAGCATAGTTAAGTATAATCATGTCGTATTCATCCGTTTCTAACCTTTTTAATAGCTCCTCAGTAACCTCATAGGCACTCATTTCTGGCTTCAAATCATAGGTAGCTACTTTCGGTGATGCAATTAATGCTCTATCTTCATTAGTATTTGGAGCCTCAAGTCCTCCATTAAAGAAAAATGTAACATGAGCATATTTTTCAGTTTCAGCTATTCTTAGCTGTTTTTTACCCATTTTGCTAACATACTCTCCTAAAGTATTAGTATAGCTTTCTGGTGTATATGCTACATCAACGTTTTCTAAAGATATGTCATATTGAGTAAAAGATACATAGTTCAAAGTTAAAGTTTCTCTCTCAAACCCATCAAACACTTTATCATTTAACGCTCTAGTAATCTCTCTAGCTCTATCTGGCCTAAAGTTAAAGAATATAACACTATCGTTATTTTTTATAGCTGCTACAGGCTTACCATTCTCCATTATAACAGTTGGAAGAACAAACTCATCTGTTTTATTATCATGGTACGCGCTATTAACTGCGTCTATTGCTGAAGTATTCTCTTCACCTTTAGATAAAACCATAGCATTATATGCAAGTTCAACTCTTTCCCATCTCTTATCTCTATCCATAGCGTAGTATCTACCAGATACAGTAGCAATTTTTCCTAGGCCAATTTCACTCATGTATTCTTCTAGTTCTGATATATATCCTAGTGCTGAACCTGGTTGCACATCTCTACCATCTAAGAAAGCATGCACGTAAACATTTTTGGCACCTTTATCCTTAGCAAGCTTTATTAAAGCCTTTAAATGATCAATATGAGAATGAACTCCTCCATCAGATAATAATCCTAAAAGATGTATAGAAGTATTTGCCTCAATAGCTTTATCTATAGCGCTGATAAAAACAGGGTTTTTAAAGAAGTTTCCTTCCTTAATTTCTTTTGTTATTCTTGTAAGCTCTTGATATATAATTCTACCAGCACCTATGTTTAAGTGACCAACCTCTGAATTTCCCATTTGACCTTCTGGAAGTCCTACATTAAGACCACTTGCACTTAACTCCGTGTGTGGATATTTTTCTATTATTCTGTCATAGTTTGGCTTGTTCGCTGCGAGTACTGCATTTCCATCTACGTTACTTGATAATCCAAATCCATCTAAAATCATTAGCATTACTGGTTTCTTTGGCATTTTTGTTCCTCCCACCCATTGTTTCTAATAATCACATATTTTGTATACATTGATTATTTCACACTTATAAATAACCCATTTATGGCTCTCATCATTATTTTTTAATAATTTACTATTCCTGCGAAATCTGCTGCACTAAGGCTAGCTCCTCCAATTAGTCCACCATCTATATCTGATTTACTCATTTGTTCCTTTATAGTTGATGGCTTAACTGACCCGCCATATTGAATTCTAATTTTTTCTGATACGTCACTACCAAACATAGTTCCAACAGTGCTTCGTATAAAAGCAATTGTCTCATTAGCTTGATCAGCAGTTGCAGTTTTACCTGTACCTATAGCCCAAATTGGCTCATAAGCAATAACTAATCTTTCCACTTGCTCTTTTGTAAGCCCTTCTAAATCTAATTTAACTTGGTTTTCCAAGACCTTTTCTGTGATATTTCCTTCTCTTTCTTCAAGAGTTTCTCCTATGCAAAGTATAGGAATAATACTATGGCTATAAGCAGCTTTTAGTTTTTTGTTTACAGTTTCGTCAGTTTCATTAAAATACTGTCTTCTTTCGCTATGTCCAATTATAACATATTCAATGCCCATTTCTTTTAACATTCCTGGGGCAATTTCACCGGTAAAAGCACCATTTTCTTCAAAGTGCATATTTTGAGCTCCTACTTTTATATTTGTGCCCTTAACTGCCTTTATTACTGCATCTAAGCATAAAAATGTAGGGCAAACTACAACCTCACATTGAGCATCTTTAACTAAAGGCTTTATTTCTTCAATTAAATTTATAGCCTCTGCTACAGTTTTATTCATTTTCCAGTTTCCTGCAATTATACCTTTTCTCATGAAAAACCCCTCCTAATATTCTTTTATTTAGATATGTATAAACGTTGACAACTTAATTAGCTGAGAATTGAGAGCTAAAGTTGAGAGTAAATGAATTTTTTTCTAAAACTCTCAACTCTCCACTTTCAATTCTCAACTGAAGAAAGTTAATTTATTATTTATTTGTAAGAGCTTCAATTCCAGGTAATAGTCTACCCTCTAAGAATTCAAGAGATGCTCCACCACCTGTAGATATGTGAGTCATTTTATCTCCGAATCCTAATTGATTAACTGCTGCAGCACTATCTCCACCACCTATTACAGTAGTTGCATCAACTAGTGACATTGCTTCTGCTACAGCTATAGTTCCTTTTGCAAAATTAGCAAATTCAAATACTCCCATTGGTCCATTCCATATAATAGTTTTAGCTATGCTCACAGCACCTTTATACATCTCTGCAGTTCTAGGTCCGATGTCAAGGCCCATATAGCCCTCTGCGATAGCTTGATTTTCAGTAACTACTGGTTCAGCATCCGCTGAGAATCTATCTGCAACAATATGATCCACTGGTATTAAAAATTTAACTCCCTTTGACTCAGCCTTTTGCATCATATCTTTAGCATACTCTACCTTATCTTCTTCAACTAAAGAGCTTCCTATAGAATACCCACCAGCTTTTAAGAATGTATACGCCATGCCTCCACCAATTATTAAAGTATCTACCTTTTCAAGTAAATTAGTAATAACATCTATTTTATCTGAAACCTTAGCTCCACCTAAAATTGCTACGAAAGGTCTAACAGGATTATCTACTGCTTCTCCTAAGAATTTTAATTCTTTTTGAATTAAGTATCCACATACTGAAGTTTCAACGAACTCAGTTACCCCAACTGTAGAACAATGAGCTCTATGAGCTGTTCCAAAGGCATCATTTACAAATACGTCTGCAAGAGATGCAAGTTCCTTTGAAAACTCTTCTTTATTTTTAGTTTCTTCTTTTCTATATCTTGTATTTTCGAGTAATAGAACATCTCCGTCTTTCATTTGTTCTACGGCTGATTTTACTCTATCACTAACTACATTAGGATCTGCTGCAAAAACTACTTCTTTTCCAAGCATTTCACTTAATCTCTTAGCAACTGGTGCTAAAGAAAGCTCTGGTCTTGCCTCTCCACTTGGTTTTCCAAGATGTGAACATAGTATAACCTTTGCTCCATTTTCTATTAAGTAATTTATTGTAGGCATTGCACCCACTAACCTATTTACATCTGTAATCATACCATCTTTTAATGGTACATTAAAATCACACCTTACTAAAACCTTTTTACCTTTAACCTCAATATCTTCAATTGTTTTTTTATTAAATTGCATACTCATTCTCCTCTCTTAACCTTTATAATGCGTTTTTTATAATTTACAGCATTGTACTAAAATCAAGTATTTCCTAATTTTGCAATATATATTTATATATTTAAAATTATATCTAAAAAAGGTCTGGTTCCATAGACTAACTATAAAACCAGACCTTAACATTATTCTTGCAGTTACTTACAATTCGCCTATAGTTGGCTTACAGTTTTATATAAAATTAAATTTTACAGTCTGTCTGCAACATATTTAGTTAAGTCTGCTAATCTATTTGAGTAACCTGATTCATTATCGTACCAAGAAACAACTTTAACCATGTTTCCTTCTATAACCATAGTTGATGGTGCGTCAATTATAGAAGATCTTTCGTCTCCTCTGAAGTCAATTGAAACTAATGGTTCTTCGCAGAATCCAAGAATTCCTTTCATTTCAGTTTCAGCAGCTTTCTTAAATGCTGCATTTACTTCTTCTATTGTAACATTTTTTGATACTTCGCAAACTAAATCTGTGCATGAAACTGTAGGAGTTGGAACTCTTAATGAAAAACCATTTAATTTTCCTTTTAATTGTGGTAATACCAATGCTACTGCTTTAGCTGCTCCTGTTGTAGTTGGAACCATTGATTCACAAGCTGCTCTAGCACGTCTCATGTCGCTGTGTGGAGCATCTAATAATCTTTGATCTCCAGTATATGAATGGATTGTAGTCATTAATCCTTTAACTATTCCAAATTCTCTGTCTAAAATTTTAGCAAATGGTGCTAAACAGTTTGTTGTACATGATGCATTTGATATTATGTTGTGGTTTGCAGCATCATACTTTTCTTCATTAACTCCCATAACTATTGTTATATCTTCATTTTTTGCTGGTGCAGATATAAGAACTTTTTTAACACTTCCACCTAAGTGTGCGTTTGCTTTAGTAGCATCTGTAAAGAATCCTGTAGATTCTAATATTATTTCTGCTCCTAATGAACTCCAATCTATGTTTTTTGGATCTCTTTCTGCAAATATTTTAATTTCTTTTCCATTAACAACTATTGAATTTTCTTTAGCTTCTACAGTTCCGTTAAATTTTCCATAAAGTGAATCATATTTTAAAAGGTGTGCGAGTGTTGCAGCATCTGTTAAATCATTGATTCCTACTACTTCTAGTTCTGTAGCATAGTTTGCCACTAGTGCTTTGAATACGTTTCTTCCTATTCTTCCAAATCCATTAATACCAACTTTTATCATCTTGACAAAACCTCCTAAATTTTCATAAATAATTATATGTAAATATATAATTCTTTCTTTAATTCAATCATTATATAGTTTACTCTTTTTTCTGGATAATATTTATAATTTGTTCTGCAGCTGCTTCATCAATTATTAAAACAGTGCTGGAACGATTGATTTCAGTAGCTATTATGGCTCTAGCTTTATTCTTTCCAGCTGCCACTGCAATTAATGTCTTATTATTTTTAACGTCTTCATTCTTAACCCCAATAGTAGGTGTAGAATAAATTATTTCACCTAGTTCATTAAAATAATGACCAAAAGCTTCTCCTACGGCACCTAATTCCTCAAGCTTTTTTATAACGTCCTCTGATAACCCACGCCTTCTAGCCATATCTTTAGCAATACCTATGCCATAGATAAGGACCTCAGCACTTCGGATTTTATCAATTATATTTTTTATATCTTTTTCGTTTAGCATAGTCTCTAAAGCCGCATTACTTAAATTGTCTGGTGCATGAAGTAGCTCGTAATTTCCTGAGAGTTTATCAGCTAGCCTAGCCACTAAAGTGTTTGCTTGGATTTCTACATCTCTTGCCATACCACCTCTAGCTGGAAGCACCAAAATATTATTGTATTTTTTACTTCTAGGAAAACTATCTACAACTTCTTTAACTGTGGACCCACCGGTTAGCGCAATTATACTATTATCTTTAATAATGTCCATAGCATAAGTAGCTGCTGCCCTACCAAGTTCTTTAAGTACACTTTTATCCATTTCTACATCTCCAGGAACAACTATAACTTGCTGAAGCTTTAGATGACTCTCAATAAACTTTTCTATTTTAGATAATCCTTTGATTTCATGAATAAGCTCTTTTAGCTTATTTATAATTTCTTCTCCATCAACTGTTACAAACATACCTGATGCATTAACTTCTATTAAATTCTGGGATTTTAAAAAGTTTATTTCATTTCTTACTATTCGCTCCCCAATACACATGTCATTGGCTAATATTCTTCGTCCGATAGGTTGGTTATAATATATTGTTCTTAATATATTATATCGTTTTTCAAGAAGTTCTATTAATTCAGGCACTACCTTTTGTTGTAATTTTAATATATTCTGCACTTGAACACCTCTCTGGACTTTTTGAGTCCCAGCATATACTTTTTGCTCCCACTTACATTATAAATGAAATACTAATGTTTTTAAATTAGTATTTCCAAAAAATATGTTAACAATTTGTTAACGAATAGTTTGAATATGAACTTAGCCTAGAATCTTTTTCGTTTAGTCGAACTCTTTATTTGCAATTCTTCTCTATATTTTGCTACAGTTCTTCTTGAAATATTCATGCCTTCTGCATTTAATCGATTACAAATAGTTTGATCTGATAATGGTTTCTTATGATCCTCTTTATCTACCATTTCTTTAATGGCTTTCTTAATATTGTCTGTAGATATATCTTCTCCACCTGCCGCTGACATAATTCCATTAATAAATAAATCTTTTATTTTAATGACCTTACCATTATTTATACTAACATATTTTTCTCTAATTGCACGACTTATAGTAGATTCATGCATTTCTAAGTTACCAGCAATTTCCTTAAGCGTCATAGGTTTCAAATATTCAGTGCCTTTATTAAAATACTCCTTTTGAACTGATAAAATCTCCTCCAACACTCTATAAACTGTGCTTTTTCTTTGTTCTATACTTTTGATAAGAAACATTGCACTGTTAAGTTTTTCTTTTACATATTCTACAGCTTCTACGTCGTTTTCATTTTTAATAATTTCTTTGTACAAACTATTTATATTTAATTTTGGAAGCACATCTTCATTCATAGAAATAAAATACTCATCATCAAATTTATTAATATAGGCATCAGGTACAACGTATTTAACCGTCTCACCAGTATAGAACCCTCTTGATGGTTTAGGCTCTAAAGCTTTTATTATATCTGCATATTTTTGAACCTCAGAAGTTGTAACCTTTAGTTCTTTAGCTATAGCATTATATTTATTTTCCGCCAATAGCTGTAAGTAGTCTTCAACAATTTTATAGATATTTTGGTCCTCTATGCCTAGATGATATAATTGTATTGTTAAACATTCTTTTAAATCCCTTGCCCCTATTCCCTGTGGTTCTAAGGATTGGAGGATTTTAAGGGCACGCTCTGCATTTTCATTTGATACGACAAGTTCCATGCATATATCGCATATACTTACTGGCAAATACCCCTTTGCATCTAAACTCTCCACCATGTATTTGCATATATCCAACACTTCATCACTTCCACTGAGTTCACCAATCTGTTCCTTAAGATAATCTTTAAGTGACTTTTCCTCCGCAATATAATAAAAAGGAGAAATTTCTTCATTTTCACCCTTTGCACCATAATTCCGTATTTTATAATCGTCCTTTTCAAGGTATTTAATTATCTCTTTATAATCACTTACATCATTATTATTTTTTTTATGGTTTTGTATTTCTTTTTCTTCTAAAACTGGATTCTCCTGCATCTCTTTATTCACATATTGCCCTAGCTCATATGCGGACATTTGAAGAAGCTTAACAGACATTTGCATTTCTTGCGTCATTATTAATTTTTGTTCCTGGGCCAAATTTAACCCAAAATTAATGTTCATTTTATCCATCACCTCATCTAAGCTATTGTATGTATTATACCATAGCACAGGCTATAAATATACATTACGAATTAAGTCATGCTCAAAATCAACTATCTAGTATATGTTTTGAAGATTTCTAGTCTATAACTAAAAAAAACTCAGCATAAGCTTCTGCAACTGCAGAAAACATAAGCTGAGTTTTTTATTTTTAAAATCTTATCTTGATCCTTTTTCATAAGGCTTACCACTAGCAAGTGGTCCTGTGGTTTTTCCAACAAAGCCAGCAAGTGCAAGCATAGTAAGCACGTATGGAATAATATCGTATACTTCTGTAGGTAAATTCCAGCTAAGTCCTTGTGCAAAAATATTAAATGCACTACCAAAGGCAAATAATAAACTAGCACCAAGAGCTCCAAATGGTTTCCAGTTACCGAAAATAACAGCAGCTAAGGCAATAAATCCACGTCCTGCTACCATACCTTCTCTGTAAAGTGGAGTTATTCCAAGAGATAGCGCCGCACCACCAAGTCCCGCAAGCATTCCTGATAAAATAACACATAAATATCTTATTTTATAAACATTTATTCCTAAAGTATCTGCAGCTTTTGGATGTTCTCCTACTGCTCTAATTCTTAGTCCTAAAGGTGTTTTATATAGTACATAGTGTGAAACAAAGACTAAAATGATTGCTAATACAACAAACCAGTTTAACTCTGATATAAATTTGCCTATTAAGGGTATATTTTTAATTCCATCTGGTATGTTATAGGAAAGTCCTTTTACTATATCTGTTTGACCACCTTTACCGCCAAATAACTTATATATTAAGAAACTAGCAAGGGCCGTGGAGAAAAGATTTATGGCTGTACCGGAAATTACTTGATCTGCACGCAGATGAATACTGAGCACTGCATGTATTAAAGCCAATACGCCACCAGCTACCACACCAAAAACTATTCCCATTACAGGGCTTCCAGTAGTATAACTTCCGTATACTGCAAAGAAAGCACCAATTACCATCATACCCTCAAGTCCTATATTAACAACACCTGATTTTTCAGAAAATATACCACCCAGTGCAGCAAAAATCAGAGGCGTAGCTATTCTTAAAGTTTGAGCTAACAATGTGATTAAAATAATACTACTCATTTGCAATGGCCCCCTTTTTTTTCTTTTCAGAGAAGTATTTAACAATATAATCTGTAGCTACAAATATAATAATTATAGCTTGAATTAAATACACTATTTCTTTTGGTATTCCATTTAATTGAAGAGTCCTTGAACTACTATTTAAGGTTCCAAATAGTAAAGCTGAAGCTATACATCCAATAGGATTGCTCTTAGCAAGTAGCGCCACCGCAATACCATCAAACCCATAAGACGGAAGTACCATAAAGTCTTTTACATTATGAAGAACACCTGCAACATGTGTTGCTCCACCAATTCCTGCTATTCCACCAGAAAGCATCATAGCCAAAACCATATTTTTTGCTACATTAATCCCGCCGTACTCTGCTCCATATGGATTTATACCAACCGCTCTAATTTCATATCCAACAGTGGTTTTCCATAATAACCAGAATATAAAGATAGCTACTGCTATAGCAAGGAATATACTAATATTAGCTCCACTACCACTAACGAATCTATGAAGCTGTGCACTCTTTTGTATAGTAGGAGTACTTGCTTTACCTGCCACTCCAAAGGCAGTTCTTAAAATAAGGAAATTAGCTAAAGCCATAGATATATAATTCATCATAATTGTATTAATAACTTCATTAGTACCTACTTTAGCCTTTAAATACCCCGGGAGTCCTCCCCATATTCCGCCAGCTATAAGACCTGCAAGAATAATTAAAATTATATGAAGTACAGGATTTAATCCAGGAATAGTTCCAACAATAGCTGCTGCTATCATTCCAAGTATAAACTGACCACCAACACCTATATTAAATAGTCCGCACTTAAATGCTATAGCATTTGCAACTCCTGTAAATATTAAGGGAGTAACTTCTGAAATAGTAACAAAGGTTACTCTAGGATTACCAAATCCACCTTTATATATAAGTCCAAATAAGTCGCCTAGAGCTGAAAAATACTGTAATATAGAATATCCTTTTGCCCACATTACAAAGAACACAGCAACAAATACAGAAACAATTATAGAAAAGAAAGGAAAGGCAAGTGCTTTAAGAGCATTCTTTGCTATATTAACAAAATCATTATTTTTATTTTCCACTTTATTCATTATTTTTAACTCCTTCCGGTGTTTCTTGAAGAGTACCACCAGCCATCAGTATACCAAGTTTTTGCTCTGTGGCATCTTTTCTATCAAGGATGGCTACTATCTTACCATCATACATTACTGCTATTCTATCAGATAATGCTAATATTTCATCAAGTTCTAAGGATACTAATAAAACCGCTTTACCCTTGTCACGTTCTGCAACTAACCTTTTATGAATATATTCAATTGCACCAACGTCAAGACCTCTTGTAGGTTGTGCTGCTATCAATAATTCTGGGTTCTTTGAAATTTCTCTAGCTGCTATAAGCTTTTGTTGATTACCACCTGATAGGGATGAAGCGTTTACATCCGAATTTGGAGTTCTAACATCAAATTCTGTAATAAGGTCTTCACAGTGTTTTTTAATTTCTTTGTAATTCATAACTATACCTTTGCTAAAAGGTGCATTCTTATGAATTCCAAGCACTGAGTTTTCAAATAGAGAATAAGTTAATATAAGTCCTCTTTTATGCCTATCTTCTGGTATATGACCAACACCTGCAGACATAATTTCTCTTGGTGTCTTACCGTATATATCTTTACCATCTAGAGTGATTCTTCCACTCTTAGGCTTTCGTAGTCCAGTTAAAACTTCTAAAAATTCAGATTGACCATTACCATCAACACCAGCTATACCAAGAATTTCTCCACCGTATACCGTTAACTTCAGATTATCTACAGCCGGTAGTCCTCTTTGATCGCTAGCACAAAGATCTTCAAGTTTTAATACTTCACCTTTAATTACAGCAGGCTTCTTTTCTACAGTCAGGTTAACTTTTCTGCCTACCATAAGTTCTGCTAACTCATCTATACTAGTTTCTTTAGTTTTTACTGTACCAGTTACCTTACCTCGTCTAATTATAGTAACTCTATCACTCATACTCATAACTTCTTTTAACTTATGAGTTATAAGGATTACGGATTTTCCTTCTTTTTCAAGATTTCTAATTATAATTTCTAATTCCTTTATTTCTTGCGGTGTTAAAACTGCAGTAGGCTCGTCCAATATTAGGATTTCAGCACCTCTATATAGTGCTTTTAGTATCTCTACCTTTTGTTGCTGTCCAACAGAAATATCTTCTATAACAGAATTTGGATCAATAGCAAAACCATATTTTTCTGAAATCTCTTTAACATCACGGGTTGCTTTATTCATATCAACTTTTAAGCCTTTTTTAGGTTCAAGACCTAATACAATGTTTTGTGTTATAGTGAAATTATGCACAAGCATAAAGTGTTGATGAACCATTCCTATTCCAAGTTTTATAGCATCATTTGGAGTAGTTATATTCACTAGGTTACCGCTTACATAAATTTCGCCTTTTTCTTGTTTATATAGACCGTAAAGAATATTCATAAGAGTTGTCTTTCCTGCACCATTTTCACCAAGAAGAACGTGAGTTTCGCCTCTTAGTAGTTCGAAGTCTATATTATCATTGGCAACGGTTCCTGGAAAAACCTTAGTTATGCCTTTCATTTCAATTACTTTTTCCATTTACTTTCCTCCTTAAAAAGATTGATTAGCACCTGTGGAGCTGTCCCACTAAAGTGGTTTCATTACTGTGGTAATAACATCACCACCTGTATAGGTGGAGGATTTCTTTTGAAATGTCGTTAAACTACCATTATTCTTAGAAAGAGCTAGATGCATTACATCTAGCTCTTATTGTATACTAAAAATCATAATTTAGTAAATAATAAATTTATGGAAAACTTAAATTTCCCTAAAATATTTTTATTTAAAATCTATTACTTCTTGTCTAGTTGCTGGAACAACTATATCTCCAGCTATAACTTTATCTTCAAATGTCTTAACTTCATCTAAAATAGCTTTTGGTACATTTTTATCAGATGTTGGAGCTATGCCTACGCCTTGCTCTTTTAATCCTAGAGTAGTAACAGTACCACCTGCAAATTCATTTTTAACTATAGATTTAGATTGGTTGTAAGTTGCAGTATCAACTCTTTTCATCATACTTGAAAGTATAATGTCAGCATATTCTGGAACTGTTAAAGATTGATCCATGTCAACTCCGATAGCCCAAACTTCTTTTCCGCCATCTTTTAATTCTTTAGCTGCTTTAAATAAACCAATACCCACTCCGCCTGCTGCATGATAAACTACATCGCAACCATCTTGATATAATGATTTAGCTAACTCATATCCTTTTACTGTATCGCCGAAACTATCTGCATATTTTACAGTTGTTCCTGCACTCTTGCCATCTGTACTTGTTAGTCCTTTTGCTGCTTCTGGATTAACCGCTTTAACACCAGCTGCAAAACCAGCTTCAAATCTGTTTATTAAATCAAAATCTTTTCCACCAATAAATCCAACTTTATTAGTTTTAGTCATTTTTCCAGCAATGATTCCCATTAAGAAAGAACCTTCTTGCTCTTTAAAAGTAATTGATGCTACGTTTGGTAGCTCAACCACTGAGTCTATAATTGCAAAGTTTTTGTCAGCATGGTTTTTAGCAACCTCTGCCATTGCATCTGCCATTTGGAATCCAATAGCAAAAGTTAAATTTGCTCCCTCTTCAACTAATGATTCTAAATTTGCTGCATAGTCCTCTTTTTTTACAGATTCGATAAACTTGTAGTTGAAACCATCTTCTTCTTTAGCTTTAGTAACACCTTCATTTGCTGATTGGTTAAATGACTTATCATTTAATCCACCTTCATCAGTAGAAAGTCCTATAAGAATGTCGCTTTTTGCTGCTTCCTTCTTAGTTCCACAGCCCACAAATAATGTTGCAACCACAGCTACTGCTGTAAGTACCGCAACTACCTTTTTTTTGTTCATAATAATTCCCTCCCAATAGTAATTAATTAAACAATGTTATTGCTTAGCAAGTATGTATTCTATAAAAGTTAAAAAAATCCTCTTTTTCCAAAAAAATTTTTTTAATATTCTATACATTTTAGTATTTATTAAATTATCAAATAACGTTTTCATTTAATATTGTATGCCACATATGATATTATATACAGCATGAACTACATTATATATGAATTTTTTATTATTGGCAACTGTTTGTTAAGGGTAAAAACTAAATTATATTTATGTTGCTTTTTTTTGTAAAATAGTAGAAAAACTCTCACTAATAAGTTAGTGAGAGTTATAATTTTAATTAAAATTCTTTGAAACCTTATAGCTTTTCTTATGTTATTACATGTAAAATTCTAAACTAAAGCTAATATTATATTTGTTTTAATGCATATTAATTCATAAACTCAGCTTTTTTAAGAATTCCAATAGCCCTATCTCCGCAATCTTCTGGAACTAAAACTATCGGTCCTGTACATCCCATGCCACTTTCTGAGTATATCCCTTCTTTCCACAAGGCTCTACATGCATTTTCTAGTTCAAGTATATCTACTCCAGCTATAGAGAAGGTAACAACTTTTTTCTCTGGCATCTTTACTTCCTCTTCGCTGGTTGGTTTTTCTGTCTTTTTAATAACCTTATTTATAGCTTCCTTTAAACCTGCTTTATTAGCTTTTTCAAATTCAGCTTTTGCAATGCTTAAAACATTGTTTTCTGCACAAGTAGCACAATATTTTAAAGCTTCAGCTATTAATGGTGCTCCCGATGCTCTTGAAACTATATTTACAAGTTTGCTATAATTTTCTCCGATACCAGGGCCATATCCAGCACCCACTGTCTCATAATTACCTCCTGTAGTGAAAGAAGAGAAGGTTTTAACTAAAATATTACCAGTTAAGGAATCACAAACCATAACATCCGTTGTTCCAGAAAGTAGGTCATTACCTCTCATAATAGAGCCACCATCTGCTCTTAAAGACTCTGCAAAACTAAAATCATATCCATTGGTTTGTATTTCTTTTAGTACTCTTTCAACTTGCCTTGCTCCATCTAAATTTAAAATTCCAACAGTTGGATTTTTAATGCCTATAGCTTTAGCCACCGCAATACCAGAAATTGCATTAAGAATCATACCTTCTACTCTATTTGTAGAGGTAGTTCCAGTAGTAGTAGCTATTATCATATCCGTACCCTTACCTGGTGCTACTATCTTTCCAACTGTAGAGACTCCTATTGGAAAATCAAAATGTTGAGTTACACAGCCACTTAAATTTCCGTCTTCTAATAATTCGGTCATTCTTATATGACCTTCTTCAGCAGTCTGAACTTCTATAATTTCAAAGTCTGCATCTACTTTTGGTCCTATCAAAACAATTTCAAAATCATCATATTTATTTTTAGCTATTTCTGCAGCTTTTACCATTTCGCCTATGCCATGTTCACTGCCAAATATAGTTAATCCTATTCTAACTTTATTTTTAAACTTTCCGCTTTTTATGCCGTTAGCTATATCATTAAATACTTCAGCAATCATTTCTTTAACTCCGTTTTCACTCATATTTACACCCCTTTTCTAAAAAACAAAATAGATTTTATTTGTTCATTAAATAGTTAGCAAAATCTTTCATTGCGTCTCCCACCATAGCCTTAACTTCATCTTTGCTAATACCTGGCTTATCTTCGACTTTTCCTGTGTTTTTCTCAACTAAAATTGAGATTCCATCAAATAAGTTAGTCATTCTTCCTAGGAATAAACTTCCTTTACCAACTATCATGAAATTCTTTAAAACTCCAGATTTTATGTGTTCTATTCCATGACCAACAATAGGCGCACCGGAAGGTATATGTCCTTGTGTTGGGGCATACCCTGGGTATCCGTGTATTTTTATAAAATTAAGTAATTCTTTTTTATCTAATTGTCCTTTTTTAACTGCTAAGGCACCAATCATTTTATAGTTTTGTGTTGGTACATCTCCAGCCCCTGCTGGTTCAGTTATATCTGGTGTCTGCATCTCTGGAGCATATTTATCTACATCCGTGATTTTTAATCCATTAGCAGTTAATGGATCAAGTACTAAGGCTTCTAAAACCGCTTGTGGTGAGGCACCATGACCTATAGTATGTCTTCCAATTACATCAGTTCGAAGGATTGGGCTAATTCCATCATTTTCTGATACAAGAATAGCAAATCCACCTAAACAATCCTCAAGTACAGATAATCCCTTTTTAACATGATCTTTACCATTCATACCAAGCTTTGCAGTAGCTCCTCCGGCAACAACCAGTACATGTTTAAATATACCTGACTTAACCAATGCCGCTGCATTTACTATGGCATGAGTTGGAGCCGCACAGAATCCTCTTACATCTACCCCTGTTGCACCAGAAAGTCCTATAACTTCACCTATAGCTTTTGCTATATTTCCGCCACCTCTTTGATTCATGTCTCCTATAGCTTCTTCTGAACATTCTAGTATATATCCGATGTCTTCCACTGGTACGTCTAAGTTGTTAACTATATGCATTCCAGCTAAAACACCTGATGCTTTAACAGCTAAATTCTCTAACATATAATGAGCTGAAAGATTTGGATCAACTTCATGAGCTCGTCTTATACAACCTATTAGGTTTTCTCCCTCATATAGTCCTTCTGCACCACTATTTTCAACAAGACCATTGATTTTTTCTAAATCATCCCCAACTATTTTTTCTACTTTAGCAGCTAGTAGTGGGTGTTTTGATAATTTTTCTTTTACTTTTTCTGCAAAAGAATTCTCTAATAATACAAGATCAAATACATCTGAAATCTTCATTAAACCATAGAACTCATCCTGTGGCATAACTTCACCAAACTTACCAAACCTATTGGCATTCTCTACATTCTTTCCATACCAAGGTCTTGGCATTTCAGCTAATTGCTCTGGAGTTAAATTTCCTATATATGTTTGGTTTGGCGCATATGCCACAACCTCTTCAAATCCTCTTAGATGATTTTTCATCTCTTTTAAATACTGTGAATCCGGATTTGCTTCTCTTTCTAATGTTTGTGTAGTTCCATTGTGAATTACCATATCTGGAGTATTAACTAAAATATAAGATGCTTTTTTTATAACTGGAAAATTCATAATCTTCATCCTCCTTATTTACCTTTATAAAGATAATATATTTATTAACATTTGCATTAATTTAGTTTTAAAACTATTAATGCACGATCCACAATATAAACTCTTCAGACAAAATATAATTTTATATCTTCATATAAATTAAGTTAAATTGTACATTGTGCATTGTGCATTGTACAAGTACGCTGATCATTACATAAATAATTAGGGAACATAAAAGTCCCCTAATTTACTTATTAATCACATTTCAAAGATTAATCTTCAAATATTTTTTGACCATCTACAGGTGTTTCCAGGGCCACTAATGCTTTTTCTACTAATTTTCTTCTTAGTGTATACTCATCTACCTTGCTAAGTGTAGGGTTTCCAAGAGGATAAGGAATAGCAACTGTAGGTATGATTCTATTTGCTCCAACGGTTACTGAAACTGGAGTAATAGTACACATATGAACTACAGGTAATCCAGCTCTCTCTATTTCTTTAACTAACGTTGCACCGCAACGTGTACAAGTTCCTCATGTAGAAGTTAATATAACTGCATCTACACCATCAGCAATTAGTTCTCTAGCAGTATCTTCACCAAATTTCTTAGATGATGCAACTGCTGTACCATTACCTACTGTTGAATAGAAATATCTGTGTAATGCGCCTATTTTACCCTCTTTTTCTAAGTCTCTTAAAACATCTACTGGAATAACTCTATCTGGATCTTCATTAGCATATACTGGATCATGTCCGCCATGTGCTGTTTCATGAGTAACAGACGTTAAATCCATTATTCCTTCTATATCGTATTTACCGATTTTAGAAGCACTTGAAGACTCTATATGATCTGGGTTTCCTTTTGGAACAATACCACCAGAGGTAACTATAGCTATTCTAGCTTTAGTTATATCAAGTACAGGAGCATTAGGCTCTACTCTATCAAAGTTAGGCATTTTAAATTCTGTTACAAATTCTTCTCCCTTTAACTTCTTAACAAGCATGTCAACTGCTCTTTTAGAACCTCTTTCTGTAGCGAAGTAGTTCTTTCTTATACCTCTTTCGATATAATTATCTTCACTAGGCATTCCTATTTCTTCACCTTTAGCTAATTTTAATGCTAAAGCTGCCATTTTAGGTAATGCATCTCTCATACCAACTGCACTGTTTCTAGTTGAAACTATGTGTAATTGTTTTTTATACATATCAGCACCTGGATTTTCTACATACATTCCAGACATTACTGGTATATTTAATTCTTCTTTTACTGCTGTAGCTATAGCACCACAAGCAACACCATATCTTCCTGCATTAAAAGCAGGTCCTGCTATAAATAAATCAGGATTTACTTTTTTCACCATCTCGATTATTTCAGCTTTAGCTTCTTCTATGTTTTCAGCAAAGTATGAATCACCACAGATTATAGTAGCAACTATTTCTGCGCCCTCTTTACTTAATAAACCATTAAGTCCCATACCTGGTCCTACAAAACCTTCGCGAACTTCTGGTTTAATATCTGCTTTTTCTTCTCCGCCTATTCCAGCGTAAAATTGATTTATATAATGAACGATTTTTAACAAGTATTTCTCCCCCCTTCTAATGGGAATTGGCAATTTTTTTAGCTTATTTAATATAAGTTAAATTACAATTGACAATCTTATAGTATTTATACTAATGTATATCGCTTAAATTTACTTTATCCTATTAAACACTATATTTAGAGAATTGATCTCTAACTGATTTTACTTCTGCAATTATTTCATCCACTTCTAAAACCATTTCCATCATTCCGCATTGCTCATCATAAACTGTCTCATCGCATGCATCTTTGATTTCTGGTTCAACTACGTGATATACCGCTAGGCCTAAAGCAACTCCTGCTAAGGGACCAGCAAATGTTGGGTCTCCTGCTGCCACTGTTTCTGCTGAAAGTCCTGATGCTTCTGCTTCAGCTCCTCCAATAACTACTACTACGTTTTCAGCACCATACTTATCAGTAAGGTCTTTTACTCTTTGTTGGATCTCCAGATCCATTGCTCCCGCAGCCGTTCACACAAAGCATTCTGTGGATGCAAATACTACCTCTGCTCCTGCAGATTTAACACAAGCCTCTATTGCTGGACCAGGTATTCCGTCTCTATCGCCAATTGCGATAACCTTTTTTCCTTCTAACATTTTCATCTTCCTTCCATGTTTATATTTTTAATTATTGCCTCTTAGCTATAATTTAATTCTAAGTCTATCTAATTAAAATACTTTATAAGCATTTTTTTCTAAAATACTAGTATCCTTTAGCGCTTAAATAGTTAAATCCTACTTCACTAGTTGCACCAGTTATAACTTGGATTTCGGCATGTATAGAACCATCTTTTTCAAGACTTCCCATATGTCCACCAGCTATTATATCTGCCACTTCAATATGTCCAATGATTTTCTTCATTGGAGGCAATATAATTACTTCGTTCGCATTCCCTCCAGTTACTACTGCATCACCATGCGGTGTTGAGTCAGCCAGTGACTGAGAACTTCCATCTTGACCTGCATATTCATCAGTTAACAGTACAGTTTTAACGCCTTTTGCAGTTATCTTGTTACAGTTCATAACAAGGTCAGCATCTGGATTACCAAAACCTTCTTCAGAAATTATAGCAGCATCCGCTCCCATAAATTCGACTAATTTAGCAACCATACTTGAAGATCTTTCTTTGTCTGCAAGGTATACATTTTCATTTGTTATTATACATCCAAGGAAGTTAAAATCCTTGCCATGTCTTTCATATAAATCTTCGATTATTGGATGATTCATATGTACATAGCTTGGGTTTTTGTCGCAAGCAGAAACACAGTTACCACTTACTATAGCTCCATCAAATATTTCTGTTGGGTAGATAAACGTAGGTATTATCTTCTTAGCATCTACTCCATAAACATAAGTATCATGTAATAAACCTTGTGTTTGAAGCATATACACATATACTACCTTTGGTAGTTCTGGATATTGCTTAACTTGCTCTAAAAGTGGTAATGTTTCAAAAGTTTTAACTTCATCTGGTTCAATATTTTTTCCACACTTTCCAAGGTATATAGCAGCTTTAAAACCTACCATTCTTACAGCTTCTTCATGATCATGTTGAAGAATTCCGTCTTTTGGCTCACAAGTAATTACTAAGTTGTTTGTTTTTGAGAAAGGCGTGTATTTAGCTCCTTCTCCACACATATCAACTATTCCTTCTTGGAATCCAACGATTTTACCAGTAGTTATAACAGCGGCTCCTTTAAGAACATGAGTTCTTCCTGAACCTACTGTATCAACTTTACTGATAAAGCCTGGGAATATTCCACCATCACCACTAACTTTAACTCTTGGTTCTATTACGTCTTTTACGGGAATTATTCTAACTTCTTCACCTGGTCTTGCTATATCGAAACTAATACTTGCAAGTCTTTCATCACCAGCAACCTCTTTTAATAATTCCTCTTGACTAACATAAAGAACTCCACCCTCAACCTTTGTTTCTGGTCCAAACTGAATATCTTTAATAAATATCTTTCCAATTTCTAGACGCAAAACATTCACCTCCTATGATATATAAGTATATATCTAATAGCTTATAGCTTTGGTGCTATAAGCTTTAGTACCAAATTATAATGTATTGTAGTAATCTTTTATAAAGTTTTCTATATCATCTAATGAAGAAATCTTATCTGGCGTTATTGTAGCAGCCTTTTCTCCACCTTTATATATAATCATTGTTGGAAGTCCTAGAACTCTTTGAGCTATAGCTGTTCTTCTTGCTCCACCAATGTTTAAGCTAGCAAATTTGATTTTATCTGAGTATTTTTCTTCAAGACCATGTACTCCTGGCATAAGTTCTATACAAATCTCACATTTATCGCCCCAAAAATCAACGAATACAGGTTTTTCTGATTGTAATACCTCTGCTTCAAAATTGTCTTTATTTAAATCTAACATTACTCATTTCCCTCCTGCTTTCTTATTTTGTACGTAAAGATTATTAATCTTTACGCCTCCTGTTTTTTTATTCTGTACATAAAGATTATTAATCTTTATGCCTCCTAGAATTTGTTTTAGCCATTCGATTTATATTATAATCAAATTAAGCATTTTTTATATCATCTTAAAACATTTATATGTTTTAAGATAATCTAATTAAATTTATTTTCAATGTAATGCTCAGCATGTGTTGCTGCTATTGCACCATCTGCTGCTGCTGTAATTACTTGTCTTAGTAATTTTTCTCTTATGTCTCCTGCTGCATATACTCCTGGTATATTTGTTCTCATTTCTTCATCAGTAATAATGTCGCCTCTTTCAGTCATGTTAATCTTTCCTTTAAACAGTTCTGAAATTGGAAGATATCCTACGAATACAAAACATCCATCTACCTTTAAGTCACTTACTTCACCAGTTTTAACGTTTTTAAGCACTAAACCTTCTAGGATTTCTTCACCCTTTGCTTCTTCAACTACTGAGTCCCAAATAAACTTTATTTTCGGATTATTAAAAGCTTTTTCTTGAAGTGACTTTGCAGCTCTTAATTGATCTCTTCTATGTATTACTGTAACAGTTTCACCAAATTTAGCTAAGTATATAGCTTCAGTTATAGCTGAATCTCCGCCTCCTAGCACTGCAATATCTAAATCTGTAAAAAAGTCAGCATCGCAAGTTGCGCAGTAGGAAACGCCTTTTCCTCTTAGCTCTATTTCATTTTTAAATCCACCAAGTCTTGGATATGCTCCTGTAGCGATTATAATTGTTTTAGCTTTGTAAGTTTCTTTTTTGCACTTAATTACTTTGATATCACCCTCAAGCAGAGCTTCAACAACTTCATCTTTAACAAATTGTGTTCCAAATTCTTCTGCTTGATGTTTCATTCTTTTGCTTAATGATGTTCCTGTGGGATTTTCAATAGATCCTGGGTAATTTTCTAATTCATCAGTTGTGGTCGCTTGTCCACCAAACTTCGCTCTTTCTATTATTAAAGTATCCATCCTTGACCTTGATGCATAAAGTCCAGCAGACAGTCCTGCAGGGCCTCCGCCAATAATTATAGTATCGTAAATATGTTCCATAAATCGAACCTCCTTATTTTTTTTAATTTATTGCATGATATATTAAATCAGAATCTATAAGCTGAAAATCTAATAATATCTTTTCATTCCACTCTGGTGTTTTAAAATCTTTTAAAAATTTTTCAGTGGTGATAATACTTTCTTCTATTATAGATAACGATTGCAAATCGACTTTACTTAATGCCTCTTTGGATATACAAACGGTTCTATAGGGTGTTTCATTTGGCTTTATACTACTCATTAAAGGATGGGTTAATAATTTATGACCCTCATGTATATTATCCCTAACTTTCTTTAAAATATCCATCATAGTCCCTTCAATAAGTATTACTTTGTATTTACTTTCAAATTGTTTCTTTGACATTGGGTTATTAGTTACAATAATTAATGGTTCTATCACTTAATCTCCTCCTTGCAATGCTCCTTAGAGACAAACAATTATTAGTTATCTTTTCACCTATGTTGTTAACCATATTTTATGACAACAAAAAAGACAGATATAAAAGCCCCTTGTGCCTTTATACTCTGTCTTTGAACCTGAGAGGTTTACTCCGTCGGTGCTATTCGCTTTCCAGAGGTATGTCCATTTGTGGTACTTTTGCCTGAGAGATTCATGTTGCATGGGCTGCAATACTTACTCCTTCGGCTATCTTAAAACAGTTAAATCCTTTTTACATTCACAGTGATTTATGCTGTATAACTTTAAGATCATCTCCCAAAAATATCATCCACTTCAATATTCAATTTTCTTAATCATTTGTCTACAGTATACACTATTTTTTTTACTGTCACCATAATTTTCGCAATATTACCTATTTTGTTTATCTATAGTAGTAATACGTATATTAAATAGTTCGTTATTTTTTTATCATTTTATAATTACATTGAATTTTGTTAAGAATAAAAATTATTTTATAATTGCATTTTATATAATATATATTTTCCTTAACTCATTATGATAGAACTTAGTAATTCTCTACGTAGAAAATTCCACAAGCACCTTCACCAGAATGTGTTCCTACAACGCAACCAACCTCACATTCTATAAAGTCCATTTCTCGTTCATTCATATGGTCTCTTAAACTGTCTAGTATATTCTTATCATTTGCCTGCAATAATATACTTGGTTCTCCGCTTTTAACTCCAGTTTTGTCTAAATTTTTCAAAATAGTTTTTATTGCCTTTTTACTTCCACGGACTTTATCTATTACGGCCATTTCACCGTCTTTTATGGTTAAGATTAATTTTATCCCCAGTAATCCACCTATAGCTCCAACAGTTTTAGACAATCTTCCACCTTTTACTAGGTTATCTAGAGAATCAAAAGCAAGGGCACTTTTTATGTGAGGTATTGTTTCTTTAATCTGTTCTTCTATTTCAAATATATCCAGTCCTTCTTCTTTAAGTTTAGAAGCCTTTAAAACTAAGATTCCAAGACCTGAGGTAACATTATAACTATCAATTACCACAATCTCCTCTGTTTCTAGCATGTTCTTAGCCATACAAGCGGATTGATAAGTTCCACTCATTTTTGAAGATAGGTGAATAGAAACTATCTTATAACCCTCATCTAAATATTTTTTATAGCATTCATAGAATCTGTGTGGATTTACTTGAGTAGTGGTAGGGAACTCTTCAGAATTCTTCATTTTATCTAGGTATTCTTGCAGAGTAATATCTTCTCCATCTCTATAAGTTTCATTTTCTATGTTCACCAGTAGCGGTAAAACTTCTATATTATACTTATCAATGACTACTTTATTTAAGTCGCAGGTGCTATCTGTTATGATTTTAATCTTTTGCATTTCATTCCTCCTTGCTTGACTCTTGAACATACAATAACTATTAACAGTTAATTTCTCTATTTCATCTCTGGAAATCCTAGTTGCCTAAGAGCTTCATAGGTCATAATAGCTACTGTATTTGAAAGATTAAGTGATCTAGTTGTGCTATTTACCATGGGTACTCTTATACATCTTTCTGGATCACTGTCACGAACACTATCTGGGAGTCCAGAGGACTCTCTTCCAAATATTATAAAATCACCTTTTTTATATTCTACTTCTGAATAAAACTTTGAACCTTTTGTTGTAGAATAATAGAAGGTTGACTCTTTATACTTTTCTCTAAGTGCCTCATAGGAATCGTGTACCTCTACCTCTAGAAAAGGCCAGTAATCTAAACCTGCTCTTTTAAGTTGCTTCTCATCTAAACTAAATCCTAAAGGTTTTATAAGATGAAGTTTACAATCAGTAAGCACGCAAGTCCTTCCTATATTACCAGTATTTTGTGGAATTTCTGGTTGAAATAAAACTATATTTAAATTCACAATTATTCCTCCTTGACGTATCACAAGTACAAAACAACTATTAATTGTTTTGCTCCAATCATATAAACATATAAAACTATATTACCTTAATTATTGTAAATAGTAAAGCTGTAAGCAATTAATGACTCCCATATATATAAACTATAATAACCTTTCTATAAGCTCCGCTCTTTTATATGCCCCATCTACTATTTCTTTTGGATAGCACATATATTCTAAAAGCTTAATAGCATTTCTCGTTTGGGAAATCCCCTTTTTTATCTTATAATCAAAGCTGAGCCCTCTATTAGTATCAACGTCTTCACTAAAGTAGTAGAATTCATAATTTTCCTTTAAAATATCAACTAATTCTCTATCATGAGTAGCTACAATAGAAATGGTTTTCCCATTATTTAAATACTTTAGTATTTCTGCTGACATAGAGATTCGCTCTATGGGGTTAGTCCCCCTAAATATCTCATCTATAGGGCAAAATACAGGCACTTCTTTTTCTAGCGCTTTAATTATTCGAAGAATTGACTCTACTTCAGCCATATAAAAACTCTTTCCCTTTGTTAAATCGTCACTAGGACTAATTGAGGAAACTAGGTTAAAAAAAGGTGCTTCATAATCTTTAGCTAAAACAAAATAAAAACTTTGAGCTAAAATTATATTTACTCCAAGCATTCTTAAAAAAGTAGACTTTCCTGCCATGTTGGTGCCTGTAAGTACAATACCTTGATTTTCTATATTAATTGAGTTAGCAACGGCATTATCTAAAATGGGATGTATGCCTTCTTTTATATTTAAAGCAATGTCCTCTATAAACTTAGGCTTTACATATTCTTCCCTTAAGTTGTGCTGATAACCTGAAATAGAAATTAATGCTTCTAATTCTCCAACTATACAGTAAAGTTCCATTAAAACATCCTTTTGTTCTTTTATTTTATTAGATATAGCATAATAAGCACTTTCTTCTATAAGAAAAATTACAGAAACAGGTTCAAATAATCCTCCCCACATATTTATAAATCCTATTAATCTTGTTCCCTTGTCTATATCCTTTACTACATTAAGCATTCTGGTTATTTTCTCTTTATAGTAGCTAATATCTTCATTGTGTATACTTACAATTCTTTTAGCTGCTTTAATATTTTTTCTCAAATAGACTATACCATTAGATTTAATAGCCTTTACTTCCCTGGAGTTTATAAGCGTATTAATAGAGCTTAATCCAAACAGCACTATCATGAATTTTATATTTACAAAGATGGCAAGAAGAATTATTGCCAGTGGCAATATTTTTCCAAGAAAAGTATATATATAATATTTAGCTTTATTTATCATAAGATCATGCTCTATCATATCTAAAAAACAATTTTTAAAATCATTATTCAATTCAAAGAAAATGCACTGAAGCTTCTCCCTTAATTTAGCATTTTCTTTAAACAATTGAATTAGCTTATCTCTTTCTTTTAATTTTTCTTCCTTCATTAGAGGATTTCTTAGCATTGAATATAAAGCTGACTCTCCGCAGCTACTATAGGTTCTGTCCAGTTTTTCGTATACCTTATTCAAATCTAAGTCATCCCAGGTTTGGTCATCAACAGTGTAATCATCCTTTTTACTCATATTGAAAAATTTTCTAATCTTCCCAAAATCTCTTACCTTGTCAAAATCTTTGTTATAATCCCTTCTTATTAATTTTAAGGACCATTTAGTGAAATACTCCTTTATGTCATTTAAAGCCATGTTTCCTTTAATCATTTTGATCCTCCTTAGCATTTACAGTTATCTACTTACTATACTTTACAGCAAGTATAAGACCTAAAACAAATCCTATCTTCAAACACCATTTCACCGTTATTTTCCATTTATTACTCTTCAAATCAAAATACTCTTTCATAAACTTCTCCTTATCACTTAATAATTTTGTACAAATACTTTAACTACATG
>CALJTN010000114.1 GCA_937976175.1 uncultured Clostridiaceae bacterium
TCCTTCAAATAAAAAACACTGAAAAAGATAGTCTAATAAATTCCTTTGAAAAGCAAATAGATGACCTTAATACAACTGTTAAAAATTATGAAAACCAAATTTTATCACAGAGTGACAAAATAATATCTTACTTAGAAAAAATCCAGAACTTACAAGATCGTGTAAAAACATTAGAAGCTAATCTTCAAGAAGCTAATGTGAGTGCTAACTCTTCTATGCTAAAACGAATTTTTAGAAATAGTAACTAATTCTTTAAATTGATCTTTCTTCTAAAATTTAGATAAGGCACCTACAATATGTAGGTGCCTTATCATAAGCTTTAAGATTGCAAATTCCAAACGTATTCTCCTAGTTTATTAATATATCCAATTTTTTTACCAATCTCAACCCTTGCAAGACCATCAATAAATTCATAGGCTTCTTCAAAATCTGGTTCTATAGCTATTTCGCCTTGAATATCTATGTAACCCCACTTTTCTCCTATTTGAGCAGCTATTAAGCCTTCACTCATAACATCTAGTTCTTCAAATTTCGTAGGTATTACCATGTTCCCGCTTTTATCTATATAACCATATTTTTCATTATCGTAAACTACAGCCATACCATTATAAAAGCTATCTGCCCATTCAAATTTAGGCTTTATTATAAATTCTCCGCTAAGATTTATAAACCCGTATTTTCCCCTAACTTCTACTGGTGCAAGGTTCTCATTGAACTCTCCTGCAACATTATATTGAAGTGATATGATCTTTTCTCCTTTATTGTTTATATATCCATACTTCCCTTTAGCGCAAACAGGCGCTATGCCATCCTTAAATTCATAAGCATAATCGTAGATTGCATCTATTATAATTTTACCTTCTATATCTATGTAAGCTATCTTGCCACCTACTTGCACCGCTGCTAATCCTTCACTAAAATCGTTAGCATCTAGAAAATTCAGTGGTACCACTTCATTACCTTCAACATCTATGTACCCCCACATATACCCCCTCTTTACCGCCGCTCTTCCTTCTACAAAAGAATTAGCTTCTTCATACTTAGGCTCCACAATAAGCCTTCCATTTAAGTCAATATACCCTTTCTTTCCTTGTAATTTTATGGTTGCAAAACCTTCACTAAACTGCCAAGCCTCATCATACTTAGGCTCTATTACAAACTCTCCAGCCTTATTAATAAAGCCATATTTTTCATCTATGTGAGCTATTGCTAAATCACCCTCAAATTCCTCAGCGTAATCAAAGCTAAAATCAATAACTACATTTCCTTCCTTATCCATATATCCGTATTTCTTTTTTAACTTAACTGGATACAAGGTTTTATCATCTTTCATAACTATAACTTCCCTTCATTATCACTTTTTTTAAAAGCAAATCTTAAAATTATCAGCTTGGTACATATATTAATATTATACACTTAACCATGGATAAATACTTACTTTACTTATTTTACTCTACCTCTTATTATTGCAAATATAGCAGCAATTATTATTAATATATTTTGAGTTTAGTAAAATATCCAATTAAAACTTAGTGTGATTCATGCAAAACACAGATATTTTTATTGTATTATATGATATTTTGTATTATATTGTTATGGTAGTCCATTTTAAATTAACTTTTATTACATTAACTGCCATCTCATATATTCATGTGATCTAAGAAAAAACTAACTTAACAACTAAAAAAAACGCAGGGGGAATAAATTTTTATGAAAACCAAAGTGAAAACTAAAACTAAGTCTACTAACCCTAAACATTTATCTCTAAAATTAAAAATAGTTGCATCTTCGCTTTTAGTCCTTTTTACAGCACTAGTTATTTTTTGTTCCATTATGGTATTAATTATAAAAAACAATATGGAACTTCAAATGAAAACTGATGGAAATATCATTGTTAATCAAATTCAGGAAAGACTTATATCTAATCAAAACATCTCAAAAGAAATTGATGCTTTACTGAGTGAAACAATTAGTAATTCAGCATATCTTATCGGTATTGCACCTAATATTTCAAATGATTATCTTATGACCATATCAAAAAAGTTAAACATTGACGAAATCAACATTGCTGATGCTAGTGGAGTTATTATATTTTCTAATATGTCAGATAATTTAAACTATATGTATCCAGAAGATCATGCAGTCCAAAAAATCCTAAAAGATAAAGATACTGAGGTCATTGAAGAAATACGTCAAAGTAGTAACTCCAATGAGAATTTTTATAAATATGGTGCTGTGGCTACAGAGAATGGTGGTTTTGTTCAAATTGGAATTCTTGCTAATAAAGTTAATACTATTCTTAATTCTGTAAGTACTCAAACACTTATTGATGAATTAAGTAAGGATGAAAACATTGCCTATGCCTTAACTATAGGCAAGGATTTAAAAGTAATTACACACACTGAGAAAGATAGAATAGGTATAATATTAAATGATAAAGGAAGTATATCTGCTGCTAAAGATGGCAAAGCCTTTGCCTCTGACTTTTTGTACAAAGAGGTGGAAAGGGTTTATGATGTATTAGTACCACTTTATGAAAATGATCAACATACTGGCGCTGTAAATATAGCTCTTTCTATGAAAAATGTTGGGTCTGCTATAGATTCTGTATTAACAATTTCTTTTTTAATAACCCTAGGTTCCTTCTTAATAGGTTCCTTAATATTAGTATTATTAGTATCAAGGTTTATTAATCCCCTGAAAAACTTAGTAACTCTTGCCAAAGATGTAGCTAAGGGTGATTTAACAAAGGAAATTAAAGTGACATCTAAAGATGAAATAGGCCGTTTAAGCATAAGTTTTAATGAAATGATTGTTAATCTTCGTAACATGACTAAACAAATTAGTAGTATCTCTGAACTACTGTTATCTTCTGCTGATCAGCTTTTAAATTCAGGAGAACAGAGTTCTATGGTTTCAAACCAAATTGCTATGGCAGCTCAAGAATTAGCCTCTGGTTCAGAAAGACAATTTATAGCCACAGAAGATATTTCAAAAAATACTAAAAAAATTGTAAGTAATATGGATAACATTAAAGAAGAAATAACCAGCCTTGTGAAGACTGCAGATGAAACAAGTTCTCTAGCTATTGACGGACGAGATAAAATGAATGATATGATATCTCAAATAAAAGTTATAAAAAATAAAGTAGATTACTCCGCCTCAATAATTGAAACTCTGCAAAAAACTTCAGATGAAATTGGAAATATTGTTGAAATTATAGACACTATTGCTAGTCAAACCAATCTACTAGCACTCAATGCTTCAATTGAGGCGGCAAGAGCAGGTGAATCTGGTAAAGGTTTCTCAGTTGTTGCTGAGGAAGTAAGGAAACTAGCTGAGGAAACCATGGAATCCTCAAATAGCATAAAAAAACTTATACAAAACACTCAACAAAATGCTAAAACTGCGTTAGCTTCTATTGAAGAAGGAAGCCTAGAAACTCAAAAAGGGACAATTAATGTGCAAAATGTTGATAATGCACTTACTGAAATTCTTGAGGGATTTGAACTTACTAAAATCAAGTTAAGCGCGGTAACAAAAAACATATTACATTCCGATGAACTCACTGGAAACTTAGCCGTTAGTTCTGAAAACATAACTAGAGTTTCAGAGGAAACTGCTGCTGCTACAGAGGAAGTTGCTGCCTCAATCCAAGAGCAATCAACTACTATCGATGAGATGTCATCTTCAATTAGACACTTAAGAGAAATGGCTAAGGACCTTGAAAATAGCATTAAATCTTTTAAATTATAATATAGAAAATTATCTTTTTTAGCATTAGTTGAAAAATAAGTTTTATTATAAATGAGCCTTTAAATCTTCACTTATAGTGCTGATTTAAAGGCTCATTTAAATATATCTATATAGTAATGCTTACAGGACAATGATCTGATCCTATAACCTCATTTAAAATATCTGATTCTTTTAATTCACTTAATAGATCCTCAGTTACAAAGAAATAATCGATTCTCCATCCTACATTTTTTTCTCTAGCCTTAAATCTATAACTCCACCAAGAATATTTTACGTCTGACCCGTGAAGGTATCTAAAGGTATCAACATAACCATGGGATATAAATTTATCCATCCAAGCTCTCTCTATGGGTAAAAATCCTGAATACTTTTCGTTGGCCTTAGGATTTTTAAGGTCAATTTCATTATGTGCAGTATTGTAATCCCCACAAATAATTAGTTTCTTCCCTTTTGCTTTCAATGCTTCACAGTAGTCTAATAGTGCATCATAAAACTCCATTTTATAATTTAATCGTTCTTCATCCCTCTGTCCATTAGGAAAGTATATATTTAAAAGAGTAAAATCCTTGAACTCAGTTATTACTATTCTACCTTCACTATCAAATCTCTCTATTCCAATACCATAAGCCACAGATATTGGTTTGTCCTTAGTATATGTAGCTACCCCACTATATCCCTTCTTTTCTGCACAAGAAAAATATGAGTGATATCCTTCTATATTTTTAAGCTCCTCACTAATTTGATTTTCTTGGATTTTTGTCTCTTGGATACATAAAATCTCTGGTTGTTCTTTTATAACCCAGTCAATAAATCCTTTATCTTTTATAGCTCTTATGCCGTTTACATTCCATGAATAAAGTTTCATAAAAGTGCCCTCCCTTTAAAGTTTTACACACAAGTAAATAATTAACATATTGCTTACTTAATATATGTAACTCTCTTTACATTAATATATCATATTATTGAATATTGTAAAATTGTATATTATATTTTTTTGAATATATCCATGAAAGCATTCTACAACTAATAGTAAAGCACCTATATATAGGTGCTTTACTAAAACAAAATTCTACTAACCCCTTATAGTCAGTTTCTTTTTCGGTGTACAAATATATATCTACCTATTAATAGTAAAATAGACAGAATAACTAAATAAGGTATACCTATAGCTATAACCACAATAAATTCTTTACCAAACTCTATTAAAGATTTCACTGAATCTACAAAGCCATTTACAATTTTATTTCCAAAAGAAACAGAATTCTCCTTAATTTTATGAACTTCATATACTTCCATCCTTAGTGTGCAAAAGTCTACTAAGTTGTCCCATTTTTTAAGGTTCCCTGTTAAGCTTTCAATTTTATGTCTAACTCTACTTAATTCCTGTTCTAATAATATTATATCTTTAAGTTCTCCTGTTTTCTTTAAAAGTTCTAATAATCTTTCCTCTTGAATGGTTAGTGATTTTAAATGTGCCTGAGTATCAAAATAGGCAGTAGTTACATCCTCAGTTGAAATTTGTTGATTAGTGATACTACCTAAGTCCCCAATGCCTAACATAAAACTATCAAATTTTGTCTTAGGAATCCTTAATATAAATTCTCCTCTTCTCCTTTCTTCATAGGATTTATCTTCAATTCTCCTACCTGAAGTATTAGAACCTTGCACATACCCACCCATACTATTAGTTTTACTTAAAATATGCTGTACTGTTTCATCAAAGTTTAAAGTTTCCATCTGTATTATTCCATTTTTTATTATCTTACCCTGATGCTCTAAATTTTCCTTTAGGGTATTTTCTAGGACAACCTCATCTTTCCCAAAACTATCATTATTCTTATTTAAACCACTATTACTTTCTGGATTTTCCATACTAGGTTTGCTTTCACTCATTTCAGTGTTTTTTTTAGCTGATGCGCATCCCATAACAGCAACACTAACTAATAGTATTGTCATTACCATCGTTATTAATCTTATACTCTTAAATTTACTTTTCATAAAATCCTCCCCTTTTAAATCATGGTATATATAGATATATACGTATTTTTTTTACAAAAGTCCTAAATTAAAAAAATTTGCAAAATAATTTCTTTAAAAAGTATTTTAGACTAAATAAAAAAAGAGTTCATTGAGCAGTAACAGCACTCTTTGAACGCTTTTTTCATTTAATCTATTCCTTTGGTTCCATATGATCAAAAACTACTCTTGCACTTTCTTTAAAAATATGCATATTTACTGACACCCTTATGATTAAATCAGAATATTATTATAGTGAAAGGTGGTTTTAAACATGAATGTTAGAGAAAAGTATACTGGAAATAAAGATGATTTTTACTCTTTCTTAAAGGATAGAGTTATAAAATTATTCAAGGAAAAACTCAAAATAGAAGAAAATCTTATTTCAATATCTTCTAGTGAAGCATTAGACTATCAAATTAAGTTCGATAGTGATGAAAATTATGGTGATTTTTCAATTAAAGTTAAATGGGGAGAAAAACCCGAAGAACCTGAAGAACTTGAAGGACTTACAGAAAACACTATTGAGAATTTCGGAGATAAACCCTTTGAGTTTTAATTAATTTAAAAACAACACTACCTGAGGTGCGTAATTAAAATATTCAATTATCATTTGCCTATTACTTTGTAAAACTTTTCTTTCCCTCAATTTCCACTAACGCTCCTCAGGATTTTTTATAGCTATAAATGCTTTCTTTGTTCTTAAATTTACTATATATAATAGTAAACATTACAAGAGCAAGTTAAAAATAAATAATTATTTGTTTATATATATAGCAAGGGTATCAATTAATAATTAATAATTATTAATTACTACTCATTTCAGATATTTACAGGGAGGTCCTATAATGCAAGAAGAAAATTTAGATTTAATATTATCCCAGTATGACATTACTGTTACTAATATAAGAAACGAATGTAATAAAGGTAAAAAAGCAGTATGGTGGATAAAAACACTTAATGGTGATAAAATCTTGAAAAAACACTCCTGTTCAGCACAAACACTTGAATTCATACTTGCAGCTGTAGAACATTTAGCAAACAACAAAGTTAAACTTCCTAAAATCATTAAAACAAAGCAGAATACTAAATATATAAAGGGAACTAGTTGTTGCTACGTACTAAGCGAAGCAATATCCGGTGTCACCCCAAATGGGGACAAACCCCGCGAATTAAAAATTGTTGTAGAGCAATTGGCTAATTTTCATTCAGCATCTAAAAATTTTGTGCCACCTAGCGACTGCAAAATAAGAACTCACTTAGGGCTTCAAAAGGAAGAATTTGAATACCAAATGACTAAATTAAAAGGGTTTTATGATGCAGAACAGTCTAAAGCTAATCATTCCGAATTCGGTCAAATAATTTTAAGTGCATTTCCTTATTTTCATAAAAGGATGCAATTAGCCATAGCTGAACATGGAAAGTCTGGTTATGACATATGGGTTGAGGAGGACAAGAATACTAATTGCCTCTGTCATCAAGATTTTACTGCTGGAAACCTCATTCTTACGAAATCCAAGGAAATATTTGTTTTGGATATAGATTCTATAGCTATTGATTTACCTACACGCGACCTCAGAAAGTTCTTAAATAAAGTAATGAAGAGACTAGGTTCATGGGATTTAAACCTAACAAAACAAATCCTACAATGGTACAATTCTACAAATCCTCTTGAACCTTGGAAATGGCAAGTACTAAAGGAAACTATAACCTTCCCTCATCTCTTCGTAGGCATAATGAGTAAATACTACGAGGGCCGTGAAGCTAGTTGGACTGAAGATAGCTATGTTAAAAGACTAAAATCAATGATAAAAGTTGAAGCGTCTATAGATCCGATTTTACAAAACTTTGAAAGAATTATTCCTTCATAGGTTAATATAGGAGGCAATTTAAATGGAAAATGAATCAAGTAATTATGTAGAACTTGGTAAAAAAGTTCTTCTTGAATATAATATAACACCTGAAAACTTAAAAACATTACAAAGTAAGGGTTTAAAAACATTATGGAAATTCACCTATAGGGGCACCCCTTTCTGTTTTAAAAGATTAAAGCACTCTATGGAAGAAGCTCTCTTCTCCGTTAATGCTCAAATATATATATTGAACAATGGTGGGAAGGTACCAAAAATCCACCCTAATTCTAAAGGTGATTTTATTACTGAATACAATGGACAATTATTTGTACTGTATAGTTGGATTGATGGAAGAGATATGAATTTAGAGAATCCTAAAGATTTAGCTTTGGCTTTGCAGGCCCTGTCAAAATTTCATATTGACTCCATTGGATATGAGCCACCTAGTACTGCTATAATATCAACAAAACTTGGAAAGTGGCCAAATCAGTATGAATCCATGAAAAATAGAATGCTAAAAATAAAAGAACTTTGTATGCAAACTCCTAATAACACCTCTTTTTCTACCTATATAAAACATGTAGATCCTATAATAGAACTTTGCAACAAAACTATTGATTTGATTAATACTTCTGCCTATAGTTCTTTATGTAATATTAATCAAAAGGACTCCTGTTTATGCCATCAGGACTTTGGCACTGGCAATGTTATGTTATCAAAAGAAGGATCTACTGTTATTGATTTGGATGGCGTAACTTACGATTTACCAATGAGAGATTTAAGAAAAATTATTGGTAAAAGAATGATGAAATTTCAAAACTTTAATTTAAATACCTTTGAAGCTATTTTAAAATACTACGAAACCAATAATACCCTATCCCCAGAGCAAAAAAATATTTTAATAATTGATTTAATGTTTCCTCATTGGTTCTTCGGCTTAGTAAAAACTCTGCATAAGAATCCTAAACCAATAGGTAGTGATAAAATCTCTACAACTTCAAGATTTGAACAAAATAA
>CALJTN010000115.1 GCA_937976175.1 uncultured Clostridiaceae bacterium
TCTGTGCCTTCTGTGACGATTTTAACTTCCTCACCTTTTTTTAGTCCAAGACTCATTATGTTTATTATAGACTTTGCGTTAGCAACTTCATTGCCATGCACAATGCTAACGGTAGACTTAAATTTGCCTGCAGTTTTTACAAAGATAGAAGCTGGTCTTGCGTGTAATCCTTGTTCATTTAATATTTTAACTATAGTTTCCATTAATAAAACCTCCTAAAAAATAACTATTTTACATCTAAAGTTGTTTTACCTATGCCATATACACTTTCCCAATCATTTACGAATTGATCAATGCTCCAATCAGTAAGAGGGTGCATTAGCATTGCATCTAATATCTCTGGATTTACAGTTACAGATTGACCACCTGCAAGAGCTACGGAGTGTACTTGCTGAACGTTTTTAAAAGAAGCAGCCAAAACTTTAGCATCTAAGTCGTATTGACCTAATAATTGAACTATTTGAGCTACAACGTCTACTCCATCACCACTAATATTGTCTATTCTATTAACATAGGGAGCAACAAATTCAGCTCCAGCCATGGCTGCCATAAGAGCTTGCTGTGCTGTGAAAATTGCTGTAGCGGTTATCTTAATGCCCTTTTGTTTAAGGATTTTCATTGCCTTTATTCCTTCAGGGATAACTGGAATCTTAATATAAAGGTTTCCTCCAATCACCCTACTTAAATATTCTGCTTCTTCCACCATTTTTTCAGCAGTTAAGCTAACGGCTTGCACATGAAGCATTGACTCTTCACCTATAATTTTTCTAATATCCTTTAAAATATCTAAAAAATCTCTCTTTTCTTTAGAAATAATTGTTGGATTTGTAGTAACACCATCCATAGGATAGAAGTTGTAAGCTCTTTCTATAGCTTTTAAATCTGCAGTATCTAATAAATATAACATGTATATCTCTCCTTTATATATATTGTGTAATGTGAGTTACGTAAGTTTATTTCTCTAGAGTTTAAATTTAAATTCTTTTAAGCATTTTTTAATTCCATCTGAGGATTCTGAAAACTCAAAACCATAACTTTTAATTTTATCAGTACATAATCTTACATCTCTTGCATGGTCCTTATATTTTTCTGAGTCCATTTCTAATAATTCCTCTATTCTATGTTCTAAACCTATTTCTTTTAAGATTAAAGAACATACATCATAACGGCTTAAACTGTTATGGCTTCCAATATGGTAGGTACCATAAGGAATTTCAAATATTTTTGGAAACTGGTCTATAACTTCATGAACATAAGTTAGCCCTCTAAATTCATTTGGAGTAGCTTTAATTTGTTTCCCTTGCATAATAGTAGCTAAGGTATCCCAAAGTATATTAGGGGACATACCACAATTTCTTTCAGGAATACCAAAGAGCCAAGTAAATCTTAAAACCCAAAGTTCATCTATTACTTCTTTTAGTAGGCCTTCAGCTTCAAGTTTGTTTTTTCCATACATTGTATCAGGACAGGCAGTAGACGCTTCTGTGTATGGACCACTTTCAACATTGCCATTAAAAACCTGCTCTGTACTAATAAATATCATTTTTGCCTTAACTTCTCTGCAAGCTTTTGCAACATTTATAGCTCCTGTAACATTAATTTTATAAGCTAGTTTAGGATTTTTGTCGCAAAACTCTGTACTTGCTATAGCAGCTGCATGGATAACATAGTCGGGATTAAAGCTTTTAAGAGTTTCAGTTACCTTTACTTCATCAGTAATATCAAGTACTGGTACATCTGTTGAGAGAATTTCGTAAGTATTCTTATAGCGCTCTACAAATCTTGTACAAAAGAAGCCATTTCCACCTGTTAGTAATATTTTTTTCATTTTAACACCCCATCCTAAATTTTTTTATCAACATCCTAGAGGATGAATTATCCACCAACAATTACCTTTAGGCCGTTATTTCTCATTTCAGTTACTATCTTTTCTATATCTTCAGAGGAAGGCGGAACTATATCTGTAAGCTTATAGTCTCTATTCAACAATTTATATTTATTGCTTCCATACTGATGAAAGGGTAACAAATGAATCTCTGTAAGGTTTAAGCTTTTAACAAAGACAATTATCTCTTTTATATTTTCATCAACTAGTGTATACCCTGGTATTAAGGGCACCCTAGGTATAACTTTCTTATGCATTTCTACTAAGGTTCTAAGATTATTTTTTATTAGATTTATGTCTGCCCACAGTAGTAGTTTAGCCTTCTCTTCATTCATTATTTTAAGATCAAATAAGATTAAATCTAAATAGGTTGCTAGCTTAATAAGATTTTGAGTACTCCCTTGGCCACTAGTTTCTATGGCAGTATCTATGCCAAGATTTTTGAGAGCCTTAAGTAGTTCTATGGCAAAGGCACTTTGAGATAGGACTTCGCCACCGGAAAGGGTTACCCCTCCTTTAGAGGTACGGTAAAAAACTATATCCTTTTGAACTTCAGCTACAACTTCTTCTACAGTCATATATTTACCAAATTCAGTAATTGCTCCGGAAGGACATTCCTCTATATCAAAGCTACAGTGTTTGCAATGGATACATTTACTTTCCATTTTCACTTTTTCAGGTTCGAAGCTTATAGATTCAGGATTACTACACCAAGGACATCTTAAGGGGCAGCCCTTAAAGAATACAATTGTTCGAATGCCAGCCCCATCATGCAAGGAGTATCTTTGAATGTTTAGTATTAATGCTTTCACATAATCACTTCCTATAAATTATGTTCAGTTCTTCTTATAATGTCATCTTGAATTTCCTTGCTTAGTTCTATAAAGAAAGCACTGTAACCAGCTACTCTTATTACTAGACCCTTATAATCGTTTGGTCTCTCTTGAGCACTTTTTAGCGTGTCCACTGAAACCACATTGAATTGTATATGTTGTATTTTTAGCTTCATAAAGGTAAGGAGGAAATCGCATAATTTTTGAATTCCATAGTCACCCTCTAAGGTTTTAGGACTAAACTTAACATTTAGTAGGCTACCGTTTGTTGTTAAGTAGTTATCTAGTTTACTTACGCTTTTTAATGCTGCAGTAGGTCCAAGAACATCACGACCAACCATAGGGGACAGACCACCATCTGCCAGTTGTTCTCCAGACTTTCGTCCATCAGGAGTGGCACCAACAGAGCTTCCAAGAGGAATATGTGCGGATACTGTATAAGAACCAGGTATAAAAACTCCACCTCTAGGCGTTACATGCTGCTCTACAGCCTTTGAGTAATATCTAAGAATATCTGAACTAAGGTTATCAACTTCATCATTATCATTACCGTATTTATCATATTTATTTATAAGTCTCACTCTAAGCTTTTCATAATCTTCCCCTTCAAAGTTACACTCTAAAGCCTTTACTAATTCCTTAAAGGAAAGTTTTTTCTCCTCAAAAACAATCTTTTTCAGGGCGTAGAGGGAATCGCTTAAATTTGCTATACCTATACCTTGAACACCGGAAAAATTATATTTTGCACCCCCAAAGGTTATATCTTTTCCACACTCTAAACAATTATCTATAAAACATGAAAGTAGGGGAACAGGAGCAAATTCTTTATGACCTATGTCTACTATATTGCTACCCTCTACCATAAGCTTCATATAATTATCAATCTTTGCTTTTATGTCTTGTATTATTTCCTCAAAGCTAACCTTCTCATTGTTTTGATTGTCCCTTAGGGAAATTTCCATTATCTTTAATAAGTTAAAAAGTGCTATATCATGCAGGCCATAAGTTTTTCCAGGAATAGAAAGCTCAACACAGCCAACTACAGAATAGTCTCTTGCATCCTCTAAGCTAACACCTCTGTTTAAAAATCCTGGTACTATTACCTCATCATTAAATATCTGAGGTACTCCTGTGCCAAGTCTTATGGTTTCAGCTGTTTTTCTTAAAAAAGCTGGTTCAATAAGTTCATTTACGCGTACTCCCAAATTTGGTTGGGGAAGGCGGATATCTTGATAGGTATCCAGAGAAGCATAGGATAACTTATTAACTGCAGAGCGACCACTTTCAGTAAGCCCTCCAAGAGTAATAGTATAGCCAGTGGGAAAACCTGCAAAGTATTTAGCACTATTGCTGCTTCTAATTAATACCACATCATTGGTTTTAATCCAAAAGGAGGTTAAAGTTTCCCTTAGAGCTTCTTCAGTTATGCCCTTCTTAAGATCTTTTTCATAAAAGGGGTACATGTACTTGTCAAAACCACCTAAAGATAGGGAACTTGCATTAGATTCATATTGTAGAATTACACATAAATACCATAGTAGCTGACAAGC
>CALJTN010000116.1 GCA_937976175.1 uncultured Clostridiaceae bacterium
ATGGACAGAGAAGATCAGTTCAGCTTAGTTCGCGAGTAGTTTTTAAGCTAAGATTTAAATAATTTAAAGGAGGTAAATTGATATGCATAAATTAGTTATGAGATTTTTAACAGCTACAGAAGGTAAGTATTTTACTTTAACTGTAGATGACATTAAAGCAGATGCAAACGGAGTTCCATCTGTAACTGAAGCAGAGGTAAATGCTCTTATGGATTTAGTCATTGCAAAGAACATTTTCGCATCAGCCAGTGGCAACTTAACTGGTAAGAAAGATGCTAAGTTAGTTACTACTGACACTAGTGCAGTTGATGTAGCATAGTAAAAAGCTTCCACTAAGGATAACTTGGTGGAAGCTTTTTGTTTAGATAATTATAGGGTTTTAAAATTGAATCTTAACATATTCGGAATAATAAATATTTTCTTCCAAATACTAAATGTACGGAAGAAGGTGTTTAAATATGGGAAGACCATCAATACAAGTAACTACATTACATGAATATACAATAGAAGAATTAATTGACTTAAGAAACAATACTGAATGTAAATATAGCAGATTAGCGCTAACAGTTATAACAATGAGATACAACGGATATTCAAATGCTGAAATAATTGAATCTACTGGCTTAAGCAAGGTTTCAATTGTAGCACACATAAAAAATTGGAATTCTATTGGTATAAAATCAGTAGAAGAACATCGTGGTGGACAAAGACAACCTAAACTTAGTCCAGATATAATTGATGATTTAATTTATGTGGTTTTAAATAAGACCCCCATTGATTTTGAATTTATTGGCCACACTTGGACTTGTGCTCTTTTGGCTTTATATATTAATCAAACATATGGTATAGAAGTTTCTGGTGTTACTATTTGGTCAATTTTAAAAGCTAATAAGTTATCTTATAAAAGAGCTCAAGCAAAACCAACAAAAGCTAATAAAGAGGAACAAGAAGCTTTTAAAAAAAACATTGGAAACACTAAATACTTTAGAGTCTTCATCTGATTCCGTTGTTTATGCACTAGATGAAACTAGTGTATGTGTAGAATCGGACAACCATTCTTCCTGGAGTCCAGTAGGGGTTCCTCCTATACTCGAGAAAAATGGGTCTCATGATGGAATTAATATAGTTGGGTCCACTTGTATTTTAAATGACTTCCATACTATAAATGATGTATATTCTCGTAAAAAATCAATAACATCTGAAGAAATTAAATTCCATTTAGAACGTCTTATAGAAATTAATCCCGGTAAGAAGGTGGTCGTATTTCTCGATAATGCTAAGACTCATACAAGTACAGCAATGCAAGAGTTTTATCTTACTAAAAAAGGTGTACTTCAGCCAATATTCCTACCCAAATATTCTCCAGATATGAATCCCCAGGAAAATATTTGGAACCACCTTAAAGCTAAACTATTCAAACCTTCTTCAAGAAAATCTATTGAGGAATTGATATTTGATGCTAAAAATATTTTTGACGAACTAAATTTTGATGTTAATAAAATTCATTCGCTTGCTTATGCCAAGAGTTTCCTAGTATAAGTTAAGTTTTATATTTAAAACCCTATAGTTTTATAATAACTTTAAAACCTATAAAATCTAAACTTTATTATATAAAAACCTTTGGTATAAATGAATATCCACTTAAATACATCATTGGAGGATAATACATTATAAAATCAAGTATATCACCTAATTTAATTTCAGTATCACAGTCTCCAATATCTACAATTAAATGATCAGAGCTACTTCCCACAATTTTAACGCCCTGTTTTTGAGGAATTAACTTATCATGTAACCCAAAATCCTGCTTCCCCACTGCAAGTAACGCTCTTTTTCTTATTCCTTTATCCTCATAGGTCGGCTTAGTTCCAAAAGCATCAATAAATATTTCCCCAATAGGATGGGTAGGCTTATATTTTACTTCTACTACCTGAGCTTTTAGCACAAAAGCATCCTTATGCATATGTTTCATATCATATCCCCAAAACTCTTCTAAATCCGCCGCTAGTAATATTCCTTCGCCTATTCTTAAGTTATTTACTCTTTTAGGCATTTTTCCATCAATTATTAAAGGTAGTGAACTTGTAGCCCCTCCAGAAATCATTGTAAGTCTCCTGTTTATTTTACTTTCAATTATTTCAGCAATACTACAAAGTCTTCCTAAATTCTCTTCTGTAGGCATTATTGACCCATAACAACCTAAATTAGTGCCTACTCCGTATAACTCGATATTTTCAAGATGGTTTTCTACATACACAGCCAGCTTAATGAATTCTTCTTCATCAATAACGCCTTCTCTTAAATCTCCAAGGTCAAGCATTAGAACTACCTTATGTTTTTTTCCCTGTAATCTACATTCCTGTTCAATCATATTTAATGTTTCTAACTCAGAATTCAGACTAATATCCACAAACTTAACCAATTCTTTTATTTCGCTAAACATTGGAATTCTAATCATCATAAAAGGTTTATCTATACCATACTCTTTAAGTTCAATTATTTGATCCATTCTTGAGCTTGCTATGTAGCTACATCCTGCACTTACAAACTGTTCTACAACCTCTGGTGCTCCATTAAATCCCTTAACTACTCCCGCAATGCTTATGCCCCCTGCTACACAGAAATCCACCATGAATTTTATATTTTCTTGTAGCTTTTTTAAGTTTATTTCAAGCATTGGATATTTTAACTCTGGATAAACTATTTGTTTCATACCCATTCCCCCTAAAAATTTTGCATGTTTAGGATGTATTCCCTAATACATATTATAAATGGTAAAACTCATTTTTCATCCATCCATATAAAAGATTCGATTACCAACCATAAATATAAAAAAGCCAACCATATTTTTATTTTATGGTTAGCTTCTCTATATATTGTAAGTAATCTTTATTCCATTGCTCATAATTTTTATCATTTCTATAATCTTTTAGATCATATTTCTGCTTTAAAACCTTACCGAAATGTTTTGTAATTTTATTAGATCCCCAGATATTTACATGACCAATATTATTCATATCAGATTTAAAGTCAAATTCAATTTCATTTAGTTTCTTGCAATAATTAATGAACTCAATATTATTGTCTTTACATATTTCCTCTACCTTATTAAACATTTTGCCTGGTGATTCATGCCAATCTGCTTTGCCCCATGTGCTTGTATAATCATAGGGTGCATTAGTAAATATAAGTTTAAATTCTTTTTCTTTAGATAAATTAATAATTTTATATAGATACTCTTCTGATTTAGGTGGAAGTTTCGCTATACCTTCTATGAAAACATTTGCCTTATTTTCTTTACCATACTTATTCTTCCCAACTGTAAAACCTTTTGCATAATAATTATTTAATTTATCAAACTTAAAATCCACTTCTGTAAGTACCTTCCACCTGTTGTGATACTTTATAAATGGAAACAAATAGTTCTCTCTTTCATTTTTAGGTGTACAGGCTAGTATTGCTTCAATTTTGTTTTTAGACAATTTCATATTATCAAGTACATAGCTAATATACCCTTCTTTTCCATAGGTTTCAGTTAAGCCTAAATAGTATAAATCTATTACCACAATAGGTTTTTCTTGTTTTTTTAATATTTCTTTTAGTAGGTAATAAGTAACATCAATAGGTTGTCCTCCTGTTGCATAATTAAAACTTGTTATTCCATAATCTTTCCACAACAAATTAGGATTAATTGCTCCATCCATATGACTAGAGCCTAGCAATACAACATCGTATTTATCCCCTGTATTTGCATATAAGCCTTGATATAACTTACTACGATGACCTGTTTTTATTATGAATATAGAATTAAAATATGACATAATAAGTATTAGTATAATAATGAAAATACTTACTTTTGTTACTTTCTTATTTAAAACTGATTCCTTTAATATAATTCTATTTAAAGCTTTTTCTTTTACAACTCTTTCTTGAATCAATGAAGCACCTCCTATGTTATAACCATAACCTTTTAAAGTAACACCTAAATTGCACTATTAAAAGGCTATTTTCTAAAATGTGGTTAAAATTGAAAATATATAAATTTCTGAACATCAAAGGCTGGACCATACATTCCAAATACCAATATAGATGCTATAGAAATAATATATATACTCCATCTAAATACAAGATTTTGTTTCGATAATTCAAACCTTAAGCTCTTACATGACTGAATAGCATTTATACCTAAAACTACAACTATGCCAATCATTGCTATGAAAAAATCTTTAGAATCTAAACCTAATTTATATATAGAACCATCAGTAAATACCCAAGGATTAAACGTCATCATATTTTTAATTATTATTTTTGCATAGGTAAAGGAACCTGCTCTAAAGAATATCCATGCAAAATTAACAAGCATAAAAGTTGTTAATGCCTTAAAAACTCTATATCCAAAAACTTCAGTTTTAATTTTAAACATACTTATTAATTTTTGTTCCACTGGCTTAAATAAATCGCCTAATACTTGATATATTCCATGTAATCCGCCCCAAATAATAAAGTTTATTGCAGCTCCGTGCCACAATCCGCTAACTAAAAATACAACCATTACATTGAAATATCCTCTTAACTTACTACGCCTATTTCCCCCTAAAGGAACATATAAATAGTCCTTAAACCATCCACCTAAAGTAATATGCCAACGTCTCCAAAACTCCTTTATGGATTTTGAAAAGTAAGGGCTCCTAAAGTTTTTAGATAGTGTAAAGCCCATAACCTCTGCAGCTCCCCTTGCTATATCTGAATAAGATGAAAAATCACAATATATTTGAAAAGCAAAAAAAACAGTAGCAATTATAACTTCAAAGCCTTTATAATTATTAGGATTATTATATACAGTATTAACTAATACTGCTAACCTATCTGCAATTAAAACCTTTTGAACAAACCCCCATAGCATTAATAGTAACCCATTTTTAGCTCTATCATAATCAAAGTAATGTGTTTCATTAAATTGATGTAATAAATCCTTTGATTTCTCTATAGGTCCTGCCACTAACTGTGGGAAAAAAGATACAAATAACGCATATTTTCCAAAATTTTTCACTGCTTTAATATCTTCTCGATAAACATCCATAGTATAACTTAATGCTTGAAATGTATAGAAAGAAATACCCGCCGGTAATAAAAAATCAAAGGTTGGTATTTTTATTAAAATGTTAAACTCCGAAAGTACCGTGGTGAAATTGGAGATAAAAAAATTAAAGTACTTAAATAAGAACAAAATACCTAAGTTACTGGCAAAACTCATAAAAACAATGATTTTTTTTAATCTATGTGGCTTGTACATATTTTTAAATGTACTTACTTTTTCTATTAGCAAACCACTTATATATGTAATTATAGTAGAGATTGCAATTAGGATAGCATATTTAGGATTCCAACACATATAGAAGTAATAACTACTTGCTAATAACCATAAATATCTAAATCTGTGTGGTATTGCGAAATACAGAATTGTAACAACAGGAAAAAATATTAAAAAATTAATAGAGTTAAATAACAAATCTACCACCCCTTTTCTCCACTTTTCAACATTTACTAAAATCATTAGAAAATGCTGTATACCCATATTTTATATCTACATTCAATTAAATATAAATTTACTTCTATATTAATTTACACTATATTTTGCGGTAAAGCAACAATATTCTATGGCAAAGTAGCTGTATAATAAGAGCTAACTTTTCTCTAAAATTAACCTTCTAACAAGTTTTGATAATTCATAAATCCCCTTTTGCAAATCTGGAATGGAGGCATAGGAATAGGATATCCTTAAATATTGGCTAGCATGAGTATCATAAATTTGCCCTGGATTCATTACAATACCTATTTTACAGGCTTCTTCAAATAACTTATATATATTTATTGGATACTTTATCTCTATCCACATAAAGTACCCACCTAAAGGTATGTCCCAACTGGCAATATCAAAAAAATACTTTTCTAGAGTATTAACAGCAACCTCTCTCCTAGTGTACAGCTGTTTTCTTAAATCCTCTAAATTTTCCTCATATAAACCAGTTTCAAGCCATTTCCCTACAGCTAACTGAGATAAGGAACTTGATCCATAATCCGTTTGCATTTTTATATCACTTAGACGTTCAATCACTGATTCTGGCCCAACAATCCACCCAATTCTAAGTCCTGGGCTTAAGGTTTTAGAAACACTGCCTACATAGAGTACTAATCCAGTTTTATCAAGACTTTTTATAGGCCTCGGCGTAGGAGCATCAAGCCATAATTCTCTATATACGTCGTCTTCAATTATTGGAAGCTTTTCACTTTGACATACTTCAATTAGCTGTTTTCTTCTATTTTCAGACATAACTATCCCTGTTGGGTTTTGGAAACTAGGTATTGTATACAAAATGGATAAGGCATTTTTCCTTTTATCATTAGAAATCAAATCTGAACGTATTCCTTCCGCGTCCATGGGTATGCCACTTCTTCTCATTCCCATAGACTGAAACATCTGAAGAGAATACAAATATGAAGGTTTTTCTAAAAAAACAGTAGCGCCAGGTTGCATTAAACCTATGGTAACTAACTGCATTGCTTGTAATGCACCAGACACAATCAAAATTGATGCTGGCGATGCTTCTATGCCATATTTTTTTAAATATTTACTGATTTGTTCCCTGAGATACAGCATTCCCTTTGGTTCTTCATAACCTAAATTTGTTATATCCTTTGATACTTCATTTAAAATAATAGACATTTTTTTAGCAGGATATAAATCTGGAGAAGCTTCACCAGAACTTAGTCTTATTATATTTTTATCAAAATCCAACTTATTAATTTGTTTAATTGTATTTAAATTGGGTATATGTATTCCCTCTTCAATATATGACTGCCATTTGGGTGGAACCTTTGCTATAGCTAGTAGAGTATTATCAATTATTTTCGTTCCACCTTTTCCGTTACCTTCTAATATCCCTTCAGCTTTTAGTTCATCTAAGGCAGTAACAATAGTACTTCTATTTACCTCAAGCAACTCTGCAAGCTTTCTTTGAGGTAGTACTACTGAACCTACTGGCCAATGGCCACTATTAATTTGAATTTTAAAATACTCCACAATCTGCTGATATATTGGCTTTGATGAAGTTTTATCAGGCTTCCAATCTATATTTAGCATTTAATGACCTCGCTTATTTTATAATATTAGTTCATCAGCATACTTAAATGCTATTATTTTAGCAATTAATTTTTCAAACAATGTGCATATTGTTTTAAGACTATTATAATGTATTACTGTACATTCAGCTATACCAAATAACTTTTTTCAAGATTATTTCTATGTTGACATTTATATCCATATATTGTATTATATTACTAAAGCAAACGATTGCATAATAAAAATAAAATATGGGGGTATGAATAATGAAAAACACAAAAAAGATTATTGCTGTTGCCTGTATCTTTGCTCTAATGACAGGTATGATGTCTGGTTGTGGCAAGAAAACAGAACCTGAAGTTCCGAAGGTGGAAGATAAGGTGGAAGATAAGGTGGAAGAAAAGGTAGAAGCGAAAGCAGCCGTAGTAGACATATTCCAATTTAAAGTTGAGGCTAAAGACGCTCTTGAAGCTGCTACAAAAGAATACATGGAACTAAATAAGCATGTTAAAATTAATATACAGACAGTTGGTGGTGGAGATGACTATGGTGCAGCCTTAAAATCTAAATTTGCATCAGGACAAGAACCAACCATATACAATATTGGCGGAACTCAGGATGCACTTGACTGGAAAGAAAAACTTGAAGATTTATCAAGCCAGCCATGGGTATCAAAAGCCTTTGATGGAACTTTAGACGCTGTAAAAATGGATGGTAAACTTTATGGAATGCCATTTAACCAAGAAGGATATGGACTGATTTACAATAAGGAACTATTTAAGACAGCTGGAATCGATGCTTCAGCAATTAAGACCTATGCAGATTTAGAATCCGCTGCAAAAATCTTAGATTCAAAGAAGAAGGACTTAAAGATCGATGCAGTATTTGCTTTGCCTGGAAAGGAAACTTGGGTAACAGGATTACATTTAGCTAACGTTGCTTTTTCAAATGAATTTTCAACAGTAGTAGATGCATTTAATGCAAAAGAAATAGCATTTAACCATAATGCGCCCTTGAAAAAACTATTAGATCTTCAAATCAAGTATGCCTATAAGCCAGATGGTTCTAATAAATCAATTAACAGCGTGGATTACTCTACTCAAGTTGAAAAAATGTTTTCTATGGGTAAAGTAGCAATAATTCAACAAGGAAACTGGGCTTTTGGATCTATTGATGGCATTGATGCAGAGCTATCCAAAAATGTTGGTATGTTACCAATGACTTTAGATGGAGTTAAAGAAGGTTCCATTCCAGTTGGAGTACCGATGTACTGGGCTATTAACAGTGCAAAAGGTGATACAGATAAAGCTGCTGCTGCAGACTTTTTAAATTGGTTATATACTTCTGACAGAGGTAAAGAAATGATCATTAAAGACTTTAAATTTATCCCAGCTTTCAAAGGTTTTGAAGGTGAAAACTTACAACCATCAGATTCACTAGGACAAGAAGTTCTTAGATACTCAAATGAAGGAAATACAATGTCTTGGGTGTTTATGGGGTTCCCTACTGGCTGGGGAATGGAAAAACTAGGAACAGATATTCAAAAATATACTGCTGGTGATATCTCATGGGATAAACTAGTAGAAAACGCTAAAAACACTTGGGCAGAAGCAAGAAAATAATAATATAAATGAATAATACTTAAGAGTTCATAATCCTGGAAAAGCTTCATACTCTTCCAGGATTATATTAATATTAGGGTTACTGCGCGAAAGGAGCTAATGTAATGAAAAAATACCTTTTGTACCTATTAGTATTTATTAGACGAGTTTCAGCTATGTTAACTAATACGATTAAAAAAAGCAATTTAACTTTTTGGCTGTTTGTTGGTCCAATTTTAGCTGTGTTCACTTTAGTTATACTAATACCATTGTTTTTTGGAATTTACTACTCTTTTACAGACTGGAATGGAATTAGGTCTCATACAAATTGGATTGGATTTGCAAATTATATAACTGCATTTAAGGATCCTTCTTTTCGTAATTCATTCTTATTTACAGCTAAATTCACTATGGTTTCAGTAATTGTAATAAATTCTATAGGTTTTGGACTTGCACTTCTGGTAACCACGGGGATGAAAGGTAATAACTTACTTAGAACTATATTCTTTATGCCTAACTTAATAGGAGGACTTATACTTGGGTTTATCTGGCAATTTATTTTCACACAAGTTTTTGCTGATATTGGAAATATTCTTAATCAAAAATGGTTACTAGGATGGCTATCTGATGGAACCACTGGATTCTTTGGACTGGTAATTCTAATGTCTTGGCAAATGTCCGGATATTTAATGGTTATCTACGTAGCTGCTCTTCAAAACATACCACCTGAACTTATGGAGGCAGCTGAAATCGATGGTGCATCTGCATGGCAAAGAATAAAAAATATTACCTTTCCTCTTGTAGCGCCTGCATTTACAGTAAGTTTATTTTTAACCCTATCTAATTCCTTTAAACTTTATGATCAAAACTTATCCTTGACTGCAGGTGGTCCAGCAAATTCAACACAGATGCTGGCTATGAATATTTACAATACTGCATTCAAGTTTAATCAAATGGGTATAGCCCAAGCAAAGGCCGTTGTATTTTTGATTATTGTTGGTGGAGTAACTTTAACCCAAGTGTATTTTTCCAAGAAAAATGAGGTGGAAGCATGATAAAAGAAAATTCAAAATTAAAGGTAAGCAAAGTAACTTTAGCATTGATTGGTATTGTTCTAGGTCTATTGTTTTTATCACCTTTTTACATTATTATCATCAACTCTTTTAAAACGAAAAAGGAATTATTCACAGGTGTATTGTCTTTTCCTAATACCTTTAATCTAAATAATTATAAAGAAGCATTTGCTAGGTTACACTATGTAAAGGCAATTACTAACTCTTTAATCATAACAATAGGCGGTGTCATTGTTCTTGCAATATTTGCTTCCATGGCAGGTTGGATGCTAGAGCGTACAAAAACAAAACTGAGTAATGCTATTCTTTTATTATTTATTTCATCTATGCTAATACCCTTTCAAGCCATAATGCTACCCTTAGTTAGAATTATGGGGAAACTTAGACTGCTTAATATGGGTGGGCTCATATTTATGTATCTAGGCTTTGGAGCCGCCTTATCCATATTCCTATATCATGGTTTCGTAAAGGGGATTCCCAAAGAACTAGATGAGGCTTCCATGTTAGATGGTTGTAGCAAGTTTCAAACCTTTTGGTATATAATCTTCCCACTATTAAAGCCTATAACCGTTACTGTTTCTATTTTAAATATTGTTTGGATTTGGAATGATTTTTTATTGCCATCCTTAGTTATCAATCGGCCTGAAACACAAACCCTGCCCTTAAGAACTTTCTTTTTCTTTGGTGAGTATACTAAACAATGGCACTTAGCTCTTGCAGGATTAACCTTAACAATAATTCCAGTTATAATATTTTATTTTATAGCACAAAAACATATTATAAAGTCTATTGCAGCGGGAAGTATAAAATAAATAGTGCAATCCCTGAAGGTTCGGCATGTAGTATGCTAAACCTTCATAATTTTAATTTATATTCCTTTCTTACAATAGATTTTTCAAAAGATTTGAATACATTTCATACTGAGTTATAGGCTCTTTTTTAAAGTTCATTTTTCTCAAATATAATTCTAAATTACTATTATTAGAGAAAGACATTCTTATCTTAGGAATGTTCATTTCTACACACTTTTTAAGCAGTGATTTAGCTATACCTTTATTTCTGTAGGTCTTTTGTACGCCCAAAAACTGAATAGCACCGTTATTTATACTGATTGCACCAACTAACTTATTCTTCTCCTTAAATCCAAAAATCTTTGCCTGAGTTAAAGCTATATAATCTATTTCATTTTGCCAATTAATATGGAGCTCTGAAAAAGTATTTCTAAAGTCTCTTAATTCTTCAATACTTATTTCTTCTATGAAATCAGTTGTTACATTTTCAAAACAGTGAAATTTTTCCGTAGAATAATAAGCTATATCATATACTTTAAAATACCCATTGGTCTCATAAAAATTAATTGCCTTATCATTCCCTACAATAACCTCTAAAAATAATTGTTTGCAATTTTTTTCTTTTGCCTTATTCTTATGGAGCTTTAATAACTCCATTGCAATACCCTTTTTCCTATAAAGTGGAGATACGCACATTGTCCCACAACGCATGGTTTTTAATCCATCAAATTCCCTTATTCCTCCTAAAACAAGCCCTACTCCTCTACCTTCTTCCATGGCGATAAAAGAGTATTCAAAGGTATTTCCTTCTGAACCAAAAAACCTTTCAAAGAAAAGACTTTCTGTAGTATCAAATTTGATTATATAGTCAGAAAATCCATCACAGAACGCTTGAAAAACTACTTTTCTATCCACATCAGTACAACATTTATAAGTTATCATTTTTCTCCTCCTTCTGAAATGTCGTTAAATAATTTAGTAGTACATCTATAGAAACTAATATTTTTTCTTCTGTAAGTGGTTGTTTCATTACAGAAGCCATAAAAGCAATTCCATCAATAGTGGACATCATTAAATAAATAAATGAATTTATATCTATCAAATTAGAAAACTCACCAGTTTCAGTACCTTCTTTAAGTATAGTCTCAATATCACTTAAGAATTTATTAAATCTTTCATTAGCCATTTGCGTAAGTTCTGTATCTCCATTTACTGAAGACCAAAATTCATTAGCAAACTTTGCCCATTTTCTATTCTCTTCATCTAAGAAACTACTGAGTCTAGCATGAATATAAGCTCTTATTTTTTCTGTAGCCGTCATTTTTTTAGATAATTGTTTAATTATATCTGTTTTTTTATCATCTGATTTTTTTACTATAGCTATAAACACTTCCTGTTTACTTTTAAAATAAGTATAAAAACCCCCTTTACTAATTTTAGCTTCCTTAATAATGTCATTAACAGAAACAGAGGCATACCCCTTTGAAAAAAATAATTCAAAGGCTACCTTTATAATTTCATCTTTTTTTGATTCCCATTTTTCTTCACTTATTTTAGGCATAAATTTCCTCCTACACTAAAAAGACCACCGGTCTCTTTTAAATTATACTACTTTGCTGTTAAGTTTTCAATAACAAAAAAGCCCTTATCAAATCATTTACTGTAAGACCGTATTTCTCATACAATTCTTTAGGACTTCCTGACTCTCCAAAGTGATCCATTACCCCCAGCCCTTTTACCTTGCAAGGAAATGTACTGGCTGTCACTTCACAAACTGCGCTGTATAATCCACCATTTATAAAATGGTCTTCTATAGTGATGATTTTTTTTGTTTCCTTTGCGGCTTTTACAATAATTTGTTTATCTACTGGTTTCATAGAAGAAGCATTAATTACTCTTGCCTCTATACCCTTCTTCTGCAGTTCTAATGCAGCAGCATAAGCTACCTCTACCATACATCCATGAGCCATAAAAGTGATGTCTTTTCCGTCCTTTAAGGTAACCCATTTTCCTATTTCATAGTTCCATTCTTCCTTAAAATATACTGCACATTCCAGTCTACCTACCCTTACATATACTGGTCCTTCATACTCTATGGCTTTTTCTATAGCTTTTTTTGTTTCTATTTCATCAGAAGGAGTAAGGACTACAAAGTTAGGAAGCTCCCTCATCAATGCTATGTCATCTAAGCTTTGGTGAATAGCCCCATCAGGCCCAACTGAAAGGCCAGGATGGGTAGAAATGACTTTAACATTTAAGTTAGAATAGGCGATAGATTGTCTAATTTGGTCATAGCATCTACCTGGTGCAAAACAAGCAAAAGTACTCATTACAGGTATAAACCCTGTTCTTGCAAGGCCTGCTGCTACGCCTACCATGTTTTGTTCAGAGATTCCAACATCTATGAACCTATCTTTAAATTTTTCTCCAAATATATCTGTTTTTGTAGCTGCTGACAAATCTGCATTTATAACAAATATCTTCTCATTTCTTTCTCCAATCTCTGCCAGAGTTCTGCCAAACGCATCTCTTGGTGATATTAACTTAGGCATTTATAAGCACCTCCTGAAGCCTTAATTCCTCCATAGCTTTTGTATATTCTTTTTCATTTACTTTCTTTGAATGCCAAGGGATACTGTTTTCCATAAAGGATATCCCCTTTCCTTTTATAGTGTGCATTACAATTGCCGTTGCTTCTCCCTCCTTTATATCTTCAAAAGCATTATGGATTTCTTTAAAATCGTGTCCATTTATATCTAACACCCTAAAACCAAAGGGTCTTATTTTTTCTGAAATATTATTTAAACTACTTATATTTTCTACGGTGTCATCCAGTTGCAATTTATTATAGTCAATAATAGGAACTACATTGTCCAGTTTCAAGTGTCCTAGAAGCATTAAAGCTTCCCATATTTGTCCTTCTTCAATTTCACCATCTCCAAGCATTACATACACCTTGCTAGTTAAACCTTTCTTTTTAAGTCCTAGAGCAATGCCAATTCCAAAGGATAATCCCTGTCCCAAAGAACCAGTAGAGCATTCTATTCCCGGAGCGGAATCTATATGGGTATGTCCTTGAAGTCGGCTATTTATTCTGCGGTAAGTGCTTAATTCTTCTACAGGAAAAAACCCTGCTCTTGCTAGTACACAGTAATACCCAAGGGAAGCGTGTCCTTTACTTAGAATGAAATAATCCCTTTCTTCTTTTTTAGGCCTTTCACTATCTATGTTCATTTTATGGAAATATAGATAAATCATAGTTTCCATAGCAGAAAAAGAACCGCCTAAGTGACCAGAACCCACTTCTCTCTGTGTTTCAATACAATCTCTTCTTATTTGGATTGCTATTCTTTTTAGGTGCTTTATCTTCGCTTCTATCAATTTTGCTTCGCCCCTTTATAATTTACTTAAACTTATAAATAAACTGGGGTAGCTTCCTACCCCAGTAATACTATTTATTAGTGTACAAATAATTTTAATATATTTCCAAGAATGATTCCCACTAATCCAAAGTCTGAATCACTAAAGGTTGTATTTGCATATCCTAAGTTTCCAAGTGTTGGCATTAACAGTACTGGTAAGAAAGTAATGAGTAAACCTTGAGCAAAAGCTCCTAAGAAGGCACCACGTCTTCCTCCTGTTGCATTACCGAAAACACCCGCAGTTGCTCCACAGAAAAAGTGTGGAACTACTCCTGGAAGAATTATAGCTACGGGAACAGATCTACCAATGATTACTAATACTATCATACCCACTATACCGCCAAGAAAACTAGATAGGAAACCAATTAACACTGCATTTGGTGCATATGGATAAACTACAGGGCAGTCCAAAGCAGGTTTTGCATTAGGAACTAATCTTTCAGATATTCCTTTGAAGGCAGGTACAATTTCTGCAATTAATAAACGAACACCTGCTAGTATAATATACACACCACCAGCAAAAGTAATGGCCTGAATCATTGAGAATACTATAAAGTTTTGCCCACCACTCAATGTTTCCTGTACATAATCAGCTCCGGCAGCAATAGCTACAATTAGGTACAGTATACCCATAGTTAAAGAGATTGCTACGGAAGTGTCTCTTAAAAAACTCAAGCCTTTTGGAAAAGTCATTTCTTCTGTAGATTTAGAACCTTTTCCAACTAACTTACCAATACCAGCAGAAAAAACATACCCTAAAGTTCCGAAATGTGCAAAAGCTACATCGTCACTCCCAATAATCTTTCTCATAGTGGGTTGTGCCATAGCAGGGAAGATGGCCATGACAAAACCAAGGAGTATGGAACCAACTGCAACTAAAGCTACACCCTTCATACCACCAGCTACAAGGATTGCTGCAATCATGCAAGCCATGTATAGAGTATGATGTCCTGTAAGGAATATATATTTTAATTTTGTAAATCTAGCTATCAATATATTAGCTAACATACCAAAGGCCATGATTAATGCAGTTTGTGTACCATATGTTTTAAGTGCTAGTGCCACGATGGCTTCATTATTGGGAACTACACCTGCCACTCCAAAGCCTTGCTCAAACATGTTTCCAAAGTGACCCAATGCCCCTACTACAATACCTGCACCACCTCCGAGAATTAAAAAGCCTAAAATTGTTTTAATTGTCCCTTTTAAAACATCGGAAGCACTCTTTTTCTGAAGGAGCAAGCCCACCATTGCGATAACCCCAACCAATATGGATGGAACACTTAATATATCTAATATAAGCTTTAACATGTATACTACCCCCCATTTTTATTTGATTATATAGTTGATATTTTTAGTTCCTTACTTATTTTCTAATCTTGCTAAGGCTGCACTTAATTTTTCTGCTAATTCTTTCTTATCAAGCATACTATTTAAAGAAATCAATTGTCCTCCTAGGTTCGTCAATTGTTCTGCTATATCTCTTGTACCTACGTAGATATCCGATTTCATACCCATAGCAGAAGATAAATCAGAATGATCCACTTCAGCCTCAATATTTAATTCTTTTAGAACCTTTTCAATGTTCATTTGAATCATGAACGAACTTCCAAGTCCACTTCCACAACAAACCAATATTTTCATAATATACCCCTCCCTCACAATTTTATTGTTTTGAATATTTCTTTATAATTTCTAGTACTTGCTCTTTATTGGTAGCCTTCATAACTGCATGTAAATCATAAGAATTCATAAATAGCTCCATGAGCTGAGAAATTGCTTTGAGATGACTTTCGCTATCTGTGGCTGCCAAGGTTATGATGAGTTTTACAGGATCATTAGTCTCATTTCCAAATTTCACTCCATTCCTTAGTGTTATAAGACTCATTGAAAGTGTTTTTACACCATTTTCAGGTCTGGCATGAGATAAAACAATTCCAGGTGCTACCACCATGTAGGGTCCTAATTGATTAAAATTATCTATAATTGCTTCTGCATATTTCTTTTCTATATAACCTTTTTCTTCTAGTAACCCTGTGCCTTCTACAATGGCTTCTTTCCAATTTAAACATTCCACATTTAATTTTATTACGTCAAAGGTAAGTAAATCATTCAGCATATAAATACATCTCCTTATGGGACTCTTGTTATTGCTAAGCAGTTCATACATAAATTCATACTGAAGCTGCTGCTTGTCATTTATGATGCAGTACTTTTCTGTAATAGCAATAAGCTTGTTTACCTTCTGCAGCTGCATTTCATAATCTTTTTGAACTCCATATTTCATTTTAAATTTTTGTTTTAAAATATCATAATCTTTTTCCATGAGAAGGGGATTAATTTTTATATACTGTTCCTTCGAAAGGTTAGGTATATCCACTGTACTAATTATAAAATCTAAGTTTTCCATATTCATATCAGAGGCTACTCGGCTAGATATAGTATCAACAATTTCAACATAAAACTCTTTTTCAATCTGAGAAGCTAACATTTTAGCTGTTCCGATACCAGTACCACATACCAGCACAATCTTTGACTTCTCATTGCTCCTTTTCTTTGAGTTTTCCAAAGCAGCACCAAAGTGAAGCGAAATATAGGAAATTTCATGGTCATCTATAGAAGATTTAATATAGGTTTCTAAATGTCTAACTACATATTTTGTATTTAAAAATAGTTCTTCATAATTTTGCTTTATTTCTTCTAATAGTGGATTCATAAGCTTTAAATTATATTTGATTCTATAAATTGAAGGTCTTAAATGAATTATTAGTCCCTCAATAATCATCTCCTTTTTATTGCCAAAGGATGTGTTATATATTTCTTCAATTTCCTCAGTCATAGTTTTAGCTATATTTGAAAGTCCATTTCCACTCCAATTCCTCACATTAATACTATCACTATTTTTTATCACTTTAGCTCCTAGAATATGAAGTGCTATATAGCTAATTTCTCTTATAGGAACTGAAATTTTATATTTCTTTTCAATATGAACCACCATTTTTTCAGCAATATTGTACTCCCTTGTAGTACTTAAGTTTTCTATATCTATGTCGGGAATATAAAGATTCTTTTTTAACTGAATTCGCTTTATCATTATGGCAATATGGGTTAAAAGATTGCCATAAGCTTCATCACTAAACTCCCTATCCAAAGTTTTTTCACACTCTATAATAATATTATTTAAAAAATCAATATCAAGTTCAGAAAATAGTGTATCAAACTGAAGGCTATTTATTTTAGATAAAGCTATTTTTCTATTCATAAAGTTAACTATATCCTTTGTTGAAATGGTTTCAGAAGCTAAGTCAATTAAGGCTTTCCTTCTATCAATTTCTGTTCCCTCTATGAATACTCCAACTCTTGGCTTTTTCACCATGTTCATATTTCTATCTACAAGCCAGTCTTCAATACCTTTGATGTCCTTTAATATTGTATTCTTAGAAACGCAAAGTTTTTTTTCAAAATAATTTATTTTTAAAGGCTCCGTATTTTGGAGCAGTTTAGTTATAATATAATTAAATCTTTCTTTGTCGGAATGAGTGTATGAATAAGGAATATATTTTCCAGCAAAAGTATCTATAAATTTCCTTAGGCCATCTTCTACAGGAAGCTTCACCCCTTTTGAATGTTGTTTTTCTAAATAGGAAAACCCATTTTGTATTAAAAACCTTTCAATTTTATCTATGGTATAGCGCATGGTTCTGTCTGTGATGTTATATACCTCTGATAGTTCTTTAATTGGAGCAAAATCATTTTTATCTAATAGATATTTCAGTATTTCTAGCGACTTGTTATTTAGTTCCATAAGGGATCCCTTCCTTTTGTAACCTATATAAGTTAATTGTTTAATTATATGTTATGTTTTTATAATTTCGAACTCTTTAT
>CALJTN010000117.1 GCA_937976175.1 uncultured Clostridiaceae bacterium
CATCTAATGTAGGTTTGTTTGCTATACTCATTTTTAGGTATACATTGAGTATAGATATCCCTAATGTACAAATCTTATGACTTACAGATGCTATGCATCCCATATTTATTTTTATACATTAGTTTCCGTCCCTACTCTATAATTATAATTATAATTTTATTATATATTACAAATTTTACATTGTAAACATTATAAGTTTACATTATAACATTTTATGTTTGTTATTTTAACATCTAGCTTAAATTATATCATTTTCAATATAAATTTATAAAAGCTGACACCTTTACAAATATAGGTATCAGCTTATACTCTTAATCACATACTATGTTTTTAATATTGTGTAGTTCACAAAAATTCTTCCATTCTGATGTTAATTCTTCATCTGTAACAATATAATCTACTTCACTAAGTCCTACTAATTTATACATAGATATTTTCTGCATTTTAGTACTATCTACAGCTAAAATAATTTCTTTTGCAGATCCTATCAGAGCTTTTTTTATTTCTACTTCTAATTCATTGGCATCCATAACGCCCTTTTGTATGTCAACGCCTTTACAGGATATAACAGCTTTATCTGCATAGTAATTCTTAATATTGTCTTTAGCCGTGGGTCCAATAAGTGAAAGTGATCTCTTTCTTAGTGTTCCTCCTGTAGATACAACATTAATCTCATCATGTGTACTTAGTTCAGTCAATATACTAATCGAATTAGTAATAATGGTAAGCCTTTTGTCTTTTTCTATATTTTTAACGACCTCTAAACATGTTGTACTGGAATCTAGCATAATGACTTCCCCTTCATTAAGCATACCAGATACACCAAGGGCAATTTTTTGCTTACTGGTTATATTCTCTTTAATACGCATACTAAAAGGTGTATCTTCTGTGTCTTTTACTTCATGGCTTATAAGAACAGCTCCACCATATGTTCTTTTTAGTATGCCTTGTTTTTCTATCTTCTCTAAATCTCTTCGTATCGTTTCTTCTGTTACATCAAAGATCTTACTAAGCTCTATAACCTTAACAGCCTTTGCTTTTTCTATCATTTCAGTAATATGTTTTTGTCTTTCCAGAGCTAACATCATACACCTCCACTCTTTATGTTCTTCTATCATTTTATACCTTTATGGTTTTGTGTGGTTTTTTCTTTATTATATTTGATTTTAACATACAATAACTTATTTTAAAATAGATTTATCACATAATCTTAACTTTACATAGTTTTAACATGAATTTTATATAAAAGGCATAATATAAAGCTGGTAAAACTTTCAATAAGATAAAGGGGACTGTATGATGAAAAATTAGAAGAAATCACTCTACCTTAAATGCTTGTATGTAAGTGTTAAGCTTCTCCATAGCATCAGTTAGCTTATAAGACAATTGATATAGTTCTTCAACAACTGCTTTTTGCTCCTCCCCTAATGCATTTACCTGTTGGCTAGCTGCTGCTGATTCCTGAGTTATAGTTGCTATATTATCTATCTTCTGTGATGTCGTATCTTTTAAACTTCTCATATCTTTAACTTGCATATTCACATCGTCTAGTTGTGTATCCATACTCTTTAAAACATTAATAATACTATAAAAAATATCATAAGATTTTTTAAGTGCCTGCTCTTGATTACTAAAAATTTCGTTTGACTCTTTTACGAGTAACACCGTATCTCTTGTCTTACTTTCTATTGTATCAAGGGTTTTTCTAACATTTATTGTAGATTGTTTAGACTGTTCTGATAAATTCCTCACTTCATTTGCCACAACACTAAACCCTTTACCCGCTTCACCTGCTCTTGCAGCCTCAATACTTGCGTTTAAAGCTAAAAGATTAGTTTGTTCGCTAATACCATCTACCAATTTCATAATATCTTTAATATTTTTAGTCAGTACACTAAGCTGTGTAGTACTATCCTTAATTTTAGTAGATATTTTAACAGAAGACAGCATCGTCATATTGAGCATCTCCATACTATCCGTTGCAGTTTGAATCATCTGTTTAGCCCCTTGATTATTTTCAAAGATTTCTTTTGTCTTAACCATAACTCCATATATACTGTCTGATAAACTAGACATAGTTGAAGATCCTTGCTGTGCTTCTTCGGCTTGATAAACAGTCCCTTGTGCTATATCCCCTATAGATAACGCAAGCTGTTCGAAGGTATGTACAGACTGTTCTGTAGAAGAACGTAGCACTTTACTGTTTTCTAAAGTATCTACTACAACCCCCTTTGTTTGTTCTAGGAGTTTGCGAATATTATTAATCATACTATTAAAGCTAATACATAATTTAGCTATTTCATCATTACCTCTTTCTTTTATCTTGACAGTAAGATCTCCTTGCTCTGCACATCTCATAAGATCCATAAGTTTAATAATAGGACTCGAAAAACTTCTAGCCACTATTAACCCTACCCCAACCGCCATAAGACTTGTCATTAAAATAATACTCCATACCCAAAGACTTGCTCTATCTAACCCAGCCGTTAAAGATGTTTCAGGTATTTCTGTAATTAGCCTCCAACCATTTGATAAAATGCTATAAGTAATGAGCTTATTATGCGCTATAGTACTACCAAAAGAGGTTTCTGAACTGATCGTCTCCCATATATAATTATCTACTATGTATTGAGATTCATCTTTACTACAAATTATATTCCCATCACTATCTGTTATATATACCGCCGAATGATCTAGAAGCTTCATATCTCTTATATTACTCTTAATAGGATCTAATCTAATTTCTACTATTACTGTACACATAGACTTTCCCGATAAATCTTTAATACCTTTAAGTGCAAACATTTTTTCTGTAGCCTTTCCAAGGCCCTTTTTCCAAACAATATCATCTCCTATTTCAAGATCTCTATAAAGCATTAAATCTTCTTTGTCTATATTTAAAGTATTCCCAACTATTGTACCGTCTTTAAATATTAAGATAATATGATTAATATCTTTATCTGTAATTTTTAGATAGTTAATCTTTTCTTCTATGGCTTTAATTGTAGTAAGCTTATCTACTTTTTGCTCTGAAGAATATTGAACTGCTAAGACATCTTTCATTAAATCAACCATAGCAAACTTAGCAATATTATTTTGAATGCCATTAACAAAAAAGTCTACGTTCAAACTAGTTTGTTTAACCATTTCTTGTGTTAATTGTTGGCTATTGATATGTAACGCATCTTTAGATATTGAAGAAGAAATAATGTTTACAACAAGAAGAGGTATACTCGCAAATAGTATATAGCTTAAGACAAGTTTAACTTTAATAGATACAAACTTATTTAGTACATTTTTCACTCTAGGTTTTTTAAATTTTTTAGTTTTATTTATCATCACACATTACTCCCCATAATAAAGAATTTTAAACTATACAAAAAAGGGCATTTCTTTATAAGTTAGAAACACCCTTTTTTACTACCCTTTATTCCATTATCACTTAATTATTCTAATAAGCCATCGTTGTCATGAGGGTACATGCTGGTTGAGTAGCATCTAATCTAGTATATTGAACTATTATTGGTATGTTGCTACTAACCATAGCTGCATACGGAATACCCTTTTCTAACCCATTTCCTGCTCGATCTTTTATCTGATCCATTCTTATATGGTTGGTTCGTTTTGAACCACATACTACAGTTTCCAAATAAATCTCAGGTCTATTTTCATAATACAAAGTTATACTTATTATTGCATCATGATCACTTGTATTAAGTACACATATAGATTCATGACTTACATATGCCCCATCACTGCTATTTGCTGGCCAATACATATCTGCAATAACCCATTCTTTCTTGCCTATTCCTAAGTCAGACATAACATGCTCCTCATTTAAAATATTTATGAGATTAGTTTAATCCACTTGTAGCATCTGGATAACCTTTAAATTTATCAACACCGTCAAGTGTATAAATAATTGGTGCCCCTAAGATAACTACATTATTATCTAAGATTTGGTGTGAATCTTCATACATTTCATTACCTAATTTACTTGCTCCAGATAACTTAGATGCGTAGCTTGTATCACCAAGTTTTACATTTCCGTTAATTAAGTCATATGCATAGTTAACAGCAAGATATCCAAGGTCATAAGGCTGCCATAAAACAACTGATTTTATGAGTCCTGATTCCATATCTGCTTTTGCTGATACTGGAACTGCAACTGATTGAATTGCTATGCTTCCAGCTGGTTTGTTAAGGTCTCTAGAAGCTTTTGCTACAGCTGGTCCTGCCATTGATGAAAGTGCAAAAACACCTGCAAGTTCACTTTCTTGTGTCATAAGTGTATTAACTTTAGTATCAGCTTCTGACTGATTGTTTCCAGCATAAATAATGTTTTCATGGAATTTGAAATTTTTGTAGTCTGTATCCTTCTTAGATTCATATTCAGCTTTGATTGCTGCAATCCAAGCATTTTGATTGGATGAGTTTGGATCTGATGAAACAACTGCAACGACTCCACCCTCTGGAGCATCTTGTGCCATCCCCATCATAAGTGTTTTACCAAGTCCATCTTCTGTCGCTTGATTGATAAATGCATCTCTTGCATCTGCAACAACATCAGCATCCCATGTTATAACTTTAATTCCTTTAGCCATAGCTTGTCTTAATGTATCTGCATAACTTTGTGCATCAAGAGCAGAAACTAAAATGGCATCGTATTCTTTATCAATAAAAGTTTGAATAAACGCTTGTTGTTTTGCAGCTGATTCTTGTCCTGATGGATCTCCTTGCCAGTCAAGTGTTACACCTAGGTCTGCAGCTGCTTTTTTAGCTCCATTTTCACAAGCGATAAAATAGTCAACTCCTGTAAATTTAGGAATCATTCCTATTTTAATATCTTTCTTTTCTGTTGCTGCTTCTTTTGTTGATGCTGCTTCTTTTGCTGGTGCTGCTTCTTTTGCTGGTGCTTGTTTTGGTGAAGAACACCCAACCGCACTTAAAACTAACATTCCTGATAAAAACATGGACATAAACTTTTTCATTATTTTTCCCCCTGAATTATAATTTTTACTTGCCTGTTTTAATTTTTTTTTACCCTTAAAATTAAGAGTAGCTTGCCCATTTATAAAAGATAATACAATAAGGCATATAACTAGAATTATTCCTAGTATAAAATTATACCTATCACCTCCCATACCAATTAACGAAAGTCCTTTTCTTAGGACGGCAAGGACTAGTACAGCAATAACTGTTCCAGACATTGAGCCAATTCCACCTACTATACTCGTCCCACCTAAAACTACTGCTGTAATTGTCTCCAGATTAATATTAATACCTATATCTGGCTTTGCTGCTGGCAATCTACAAAGATAGACTATAGCTGCAAGTGAAGATATTAATCCCGATAATAAATAAATACTATATTTTATTTTAGCAACTTTTACACCACTAAAATGTACAACCGCTTCATTGTGACCTATAGCTTGCAAATATCTTCCTAGCGCTGTCTTATTAAATACATACCAGAAAATAATGGCCAAAACTAGAAATAGTACAAATTGATAAGGCACTACTGAAAATAATTTGTGTCTTATTAAAAAAGCCATACCCTGTGGAAAATTACTAAATATGTTTGTCCCAGCTACAATTTTTGCAAGCCCTGTGAATAAAGAAAACGTAGCAAGTGTGGTAACAAGTGGTGAGATTTTCGTTTTAGAAATAATAATCCCATTTAAACTACCACACAGAGCACCTGTTATAAAACAAGCTGTTATAGCTAAAGGCATATTGCCACTAAGTTCATAGGCTTGACCTAGTACAACAGCACTTAGTGCCATGATAAAGCCTACTGATAAATCTATACCTCCAGTTGTTATAATGAAAGTCATAGCAAGTGCTATTAATCCTGTTTCCATAACATTTTCTGTAAGTCCAAATAATACACTTGGTTTTAATAAAACGCCATTTGATAAGTTATTAAAAATGAGTATCAACGCTATAAGTATTACAAATAAAACCAATTGATAAGTTACTTTAAATTTAATTTTTAAAGGCTTATTAATTTTCATTCGTACCACCTCCATTACAAATAGCTTTTTTACTACCACAAAACAACTTGTTAGAAATGGCACTACAATCAATAGCTGATGCTAATACTGCAATAAGTATAATAACGCCTTGGAAAGCAAAACTATAGTAATCTTGTAGTCCAAAGAATATTATAGATCTTGTAAGAAGCGCTATAAGAAATGTTCCTACGAAAGTTCCCCATAGTTTTCCTTTACCTCCACTAACACTCGTTCCTCCTACTACAGTAGTTGTTATAAATAATAACTCCATACCATATGATGAATTCGCTTGAACCATTTGTTTATTTGTATAAAATAAGACTGCTGCAATACCAACCAACGCGCCTACTAATAAATAGGTTATAAATATTGTTTTCTCAGGATTAATTCCAGCTAGCGTCGCTGCATGCTTATTCCCTCCAACAGCATATATCTTCTTAGAAAACCGTGAATACCTCATGAAAATAGCTGCAATAATAAAGACTATTATCCCAATTATAAATACAATGGGAAAAACTGTTAGTATATTTTTTGATCCCATCCAAGTGAAGTTTATCCCCATATTTTCTACCCATCCACCTGCTGGAAGCAATGTGAAAATCCCCATATGGATTATCATCAAAGCAAGTGATCCCACCATGGCTGGCACTTTAAATACTGTTACAATAATGCCATTTATTCCTGAAAATATTATTCCTGTAATGATTGCAACAGGCATAAATATATACCACTCAAATCCCATTTTTGCTATATAAGCCGCAAAGTATCCTGCGAGCCCCATAGTTGTCCCCATCGAAAGATCTACATTTCCTGTAAGAAATAATGTAGTCATTGCAATAGATGCAACTAAGATATATCCAACATCTCTAAAATATGCTTGTAAGCCAGCAGCTGTTTTAAAATTAGTCGTCGCATAAAGTATAATAAAAAATACTAAAGTGAATACTCCTAAAATAAATTCTCTGGATTTAAGCATTGTAACTAGTTCATTTTGCTTTTTCATAGTTTGTTCTCCTCGGTTAAAAATAGGATTTATAGTGCAACGGTAAGTACTTTTTCTTGTGTTACTTGATCTCCCATGAATTCTCCAGCAATTTTGCCTTCTTTCATGACATATACTCTATCTGCCATTCCTAAAATTTCTGGTAAATCACTAGAAATCATTATGATGGATAGCCCTTTACTTGCAAGCGTACTGATTAATCTGTGTATTTCAGCTTTTGCCCCAACATCTACACCTCTTGTAGGCTCATCTAGAATCAAGATTTTCGGTTCTATAGCCAATGCTTTAGCAACTGATACCTTTTGTTGGTTGCCTCCTGATAAATTATTAATAATAAAATCAGGACTTGGCGTCTTAATAGATAATGTTTCTATATAATTTTTACACATATCTAATTCTTCTTTAAATTTAATACCCCAAATATTAGATAAGCGATTTAGTATAGGCATTGTCAGATTCTCTTTTACACTCATCGCAACAACAAGCCCTTTATCTTTTCTGTCTTCTGATACATATACGATTCCATTTTTCATAGCATCTCTATAGTTATTAATTTGAACCGACTGTCCATCTATAAGTATTTCACCAGAGCTTTTCTGTGAAAAACCACACATAGCAAATGCAAGTTCTGTCCTTCCAGACCCTCCAAGACCTGCTACTCCCAATATTTCTCCTTTTCGAAGATGCAGATTGATATCACTAAGTACGCCATGTTGGTTAAGCTCTTTCACTTCTAGTACATTATCTCCTATATTCACTTGCACCTTAGGATAGAGTTCTGAAACGGAGCGTCCAACCATCCAAGAGATCAGTTGATTGGAATCTACTTCTTTCGTAAGAGCTGTCGCTACATATTGTCCATCTCTTACTATTGTAACCCGATCAGCAATTTCAAATATCTCCTCTAATCTATGACTAATATAGATCATTGAAACGCCTTCACTTTTAAGTCTGGCAATCGTTTCAAATAATGCCCGGACTTCTCTATTTGTTAATGCTGCTGTTGGTTCATCTAATATTAATATCTCCGCTTCATACGTCAAAGCTTTAGCTATTTCAACCATTTGCTTAGTTGCAACACCAAGTTCACTAACTAATCCATCTAGATCTATCTCTATTCCTAACTTATTAAATATTTGAGTTGCTCTTTTTCTCATCTCTGAATAATCAATTACTGGTATACCCAGTATCTGTTTTGTAGGCTCGTGCCCTATAAAAATATTTTCTAGCACTGTAAGTTCTGGAAATAAGCTTGTCTCTTGGTAAATGATCGCTATCCCTTTTGCATAAGCATCATTAGGATTACTGATCTTTATCGTTTCTCCCTTTAGAATGATTTCACCTTCATCTGGCTTGTATACACCTGTTATAACTTTCATCAATGTAGACTTACCAGCTCCATTTTCTCCACACACAGCATGTAGTTCACCTTCTTCTAGCTGCAATTGCATATTATCAAGTGCTCGTACACCCGGAAACACTTTGACGATATTTTTGAGTTCCAATACGTAACTCATAATTTTTTCACCCCTTGTCTCATAGAGTTAGTTAACGTATTCACATTAATTCGTTTGCATTAATTCGTTTACATAAATTCTTCAAATCAAAAATATTAATATATAAAACCATTTTTTCTTTGAATTTTTATACTTATTGTATCAATAAAAGCCTACTGATAGTCTGAATTATATCAATGTTTGACGTAGTATTCAATAGATGGCGATCAAGTAGGTCATTTCGCACAAATTAACCTCTAAATGCGTAAATATATCCTCTAATGAGCAACTTATAACTCATTTCCAGTTTCTTTCATACACGCTGTTAACCTTTTAACAAAATAAAGATAGTCTTGCATAGATGTTGACGGTGCAACTTGATGGTCTGTTCCTGGTAAATATCCACCTTGCCTTATAACAGGCATAATTCTTTCAAATTCTTTATCAATTGCTTCTTTACCCGCTGCAATACATAACTTATTGAACCCTCCTATTAATTTTAAATGAGGATATTGCTTTCTTACTTCTACAATATCTACACCTGCATTAACGTCCAGTGGCAAGAATCCCTCCACTCCAGCTTCTAAAAAATTAGGAATAAGATTTGTAAAATCTCCATCTGTATCTACAATAATATGTTTTACACCACACTCTTTTAGTTTAGGAATAAGTCTCTTATAGTATGCACCTACAAATTCATCAAAATGATCTTTTGAAAGCATTGGTCCATTAGCACCGCTTAAGTCTTCCATAATATAAACAACATCTGCTGGAATAAGTTTTAAAACTTTAATAACTTTATCTAAGTATAATTCAAGCATAAATGTATTAATATCATGAAGCAATTCAGGATAATCATAAAAAGCATACATATGTGGTTCTATATCCATAAGATCTCTCGGTGTCCAGAAAAACCCTGGAATATTGAGTCTTATAGAATATTCGCCTGCTTCATGACCTGCTTTTAAATGGCTAAATTCTTTCACTATCGCTTCATCTGTATAATATTTTTCTATTTCTTGTTTGGCCCTTTCTTTTACTTGCTCCCAGTCTTCTTCACAAGTAACAAGTGGTTTAATGACATGCTCAAGCTCACTGCCCTTTACTCTTTTAACAATATATCCTCTTGTATCTTGCCATACTTCATGATCGTCGTGTTTCTCAAGCAATTTTTCTTCATAGACAAAAGGATACCATACTGTAATTCTTTTAACGCCATCAAAACCAAAAAACTTCTCAAAATGGTAATACCACTCTGTACTTCTGCTGCTTAAATAAGCATAATCATTATTAGATGACTGTCTGTCAAATTGATTGAGTTGCTCTATTGGTAATCCTTCTTGTGCCCACCTATCTACAGTTAATGTCCAAGGATAAAAAGTTTCTTGCACTGCTCCTCTATCTAAGTCTTTTTTAAATCCTAATGTAGCATTTTCTCTGTCTCTACAGTTCATATTTTGACCTCCTATGTTAAGTTATATGTATAGTTTATACTACAATGTCCCCTAACAAGTAGGATAAAAACACCACAAAATAGCACTAATGCACTGACATAAAACAAAAAACACTAGACTACTAATCGTAATCTAGTGTTTTTTGATATAATCTTTAGGGGTTATTCCTATTGTCTTTTTGAATAGCCTTGTAAAATAATTAGCATCATCAATTCCAACTTTATTTGCAACCTCTGTGATGTTATGCTGTCCTATTTTAAGATATTTCATAGCTTTGGTAATTCTTAGCTTATTGATGTAATGAGTGGGTGTAAGACCTGTTACCTGCTTGAAAGTTCTTCTAAAGTGATTAGAACTTAGAAAGGCCTTATAGGCTATTTTCTCAATACATAGCTCTTCTTCTAGATGTTCCTCTATATATTTTATTGCCTCGTAGATTCCTTTTTTACTGTCTCCAATACTTTCTCTATCCTTATAGAACTGACGATCCCAAACCCTTCCTAAATGAATAAGGACAATCATTAACCATGCTTTTAATGCTATATCTTTTGAAGCATGGTCTTTAAATTGTTCTTCATACATTTTATCCATAATATGTAGTACAAATACTAGATCCCGGCTATTTAGATGTAATACTTGCTGTTCTTCTGTACATAGCCTAAAAGTAGGTTCTACCATAATAAAGTTAAATGACCCCCCTACTTTTTTAAGTTCCTCCCAGTCTTCTCCAAGTGCATTAGGATAAAATAGGCAATTGTATATCACCGTCTCTTCTGTAATCTCATAAGAATGCTCTTCATCTGGCAAAACAACGAATATATCCCCTACTACAACAGGCACCTCTTTATCATTATACTTATGATAACAAC
>CALJTN010000118.1 GCA_937976175.1 uncultured Clostridiaceae bacterium
GCTATATTTCATATTACATGCAAAAGCATTACTGAGGTAGATTTATTCAAGGATGCTGAGGATAAGAAGAGATATTTATCCCTTGTGAAGAAGTATAAGGGTGCCCATAATGTTAAAATCTATGGATATTGTCTTATGGATAACCATGTACATTTATTAATTGATGCTAATGGTGCAGACATATCAAAAGTGATGCATGGCATAAACTTTTCTTATGCAATGTATTTTAACAGAAAATATAAAAGAGTAGGACACCTTTTTAAAGATAGGTTTAATAGTAAAATAGTTGATAATGAGAGATATTTAAAGACTGTATCATTATATATACATAATAATCCTACAGATATAAGTGAATTTAAAGATTGTCCTGAAAAATATGCATTTTCTAGTTTAGGAATATATATTGGAAAAAAACGGGACCACTATAACATAGTTGATTATGGCTTTGTCATGGATCTTTTTGACAGCAACCTTAAAAATGCAAGAAAAAAATATTATAATCTGGTTTTTAAATGCAATGAAGAAAAATTAAAAAAAGAAATTGAATTTGAAGATGAAAAAACAGAATATAGAAGTGAGAGGAAAATACTTGTAAGAAACTTCAAACCAGAGGATGTAGTAGAGTTTGTGACATCAAGAATGAATATACAAAAGTCTAAGATTTATATGAAGTACAGTAGAAGCCTAGTAAAAGTAAAAGCATTAATAATTGTTCTAATGAGAAGCCTTTGCAATTTTAAGTGCAGTGATATATGTAGCACACTTGGAAATATTACGCAAGCTAGAGTGTCGAAATTAAGTACTATAGGTATTGAATTGATTGACACAGAAGAAAGGTTTCAAAGTATAGTTGAGGATTTTATTAAGTCCTATTCTTGCTAGGCTTCCAATTATCTGTTAAAGTTTTTAAATATGTAAATGAATAAAAAGTTTTAGGCTATGATAATCACCTATTTTACATCCATTAAAATTGGACAAGCATACAAAAATAAAAGAGTTTATAAGCTTATATAGGGGAAAAATGATTGTAACAAGGCCATTGAAAAACCAAGATTTAAAAAGTGTCTAATAAGATTAGCAATAAAAGAAAATTAAATAGTTGTTAACCGTCCCTTACTATTGTGTGTGGAGGTGTAAAAAATATGAGATTTATTAAGGATAACGAATTTATAAGGGGTAATTGCCCTATGACTAAGGAAGAAGTAAGAATATTAAGCGTAGTAAAGCTAGAGATTGAAGATGACTATAGGGTTCTGGATATCGGAGCAGGAACGGGATCAGTAAGTATTCAGATGGCTCAGCAATGCACAAAAGGTAAAGTAATTGCTATAGAGAAAGATGAAGAAGCGCTAGTGGTTATAAAGCAAAATAAAGAAAAATTCAAAGTGGATAATCTAGAAATAATAAGTGCAGAAGCCTTGGAGATAGAACCTAGTATAGTAGGAGAATTTGATGCTATATTTGTAGGTGGAAGTGGTGGGAATATAGCTGATATTATTGAGAAGTATGGAAGTAAACTGAGAAAAAACAGAAATATTGTTTTGAACTTTATAACTATAAACAATGTATACAAGGCTATGGAGGCCTTAAAGGGGTTAAACTACGAAGTAGAATGTGTGCAGCTTCAAGTGAGTAAAACAAAGGGGCAGAGTTACATGTTAATGGCTAATAATCCTATTTTTGTGGTAAGTGGAAAAAAGTATTAATAATAGAAAAGCCCCTTTATTTCAAGTGGAAATTATCTTGAAATAAGGAGGCTTTTATGAGCTGTTAGCAATGTATAGTTTTAAATAATTGTTAACCGTCCCCAACTATTTTAACAAGTTCAATTATTTATAAAGAGTTTCACATTTGCTTAAAAGTTGTTAACCGTCCCCAACTTTTATCTAACTTCTACTTTGAAGTCAAATATCCTTCAGCCATTAAAAGTTCAGCTGTAAGCACTGCGCCACCGGCTGCACCACGTAGGGTGTTGTGAGATAGGCAAACAAACTTATAGTCAAACAAACTATCCTGGCGAAGCCTTCCAAGTGTCACGCCCATGCCTTTTTCAATATCTCTATCAAGCATAGATTGAGGTCTATCATTTTCTTCAAAGTAAGTTAAGAATTGTTCAGGGGCATTTGGAAGTTTTAAAAGCTGTGGTTTCCCCTTGAAACTCGCCCAATGCTCTAAAATAGTTTCTTTTGATGGTTTATCTTCAAAGGAAACAAACACTGCAGCTAAGTGACCATCGGATACAGGAACACGTATGCATTGAGCTGAAATTACAGGTTCAGAGGCGTTAACTATCGCACCACTGTCCATATGACCCCAAATTTTTAGAGGTTCTTGCTCACTCTTCTCTTCCTCTCCGCCTATATAGGGGATAACATTATCATTAATTTCTGGCCAGTCTGAAAATATCTTTCCAGAACCGGATATAGCTTGATAAGTGCAAACTAATATCTTTTTTGGTTTAAATTGCATAAGTGCACTTATAGCAGGAACATAACTTTGAATTGAACAATTGGGCTTAGCGACAATAAAGCCTTTTTTAGTGCCTAAACGCTGGCGTTGTATGTGAATTAGTTCTAAGTGATCAGCATTTATTTCTGGAATAATCATAGGAACATCCACTGTAATCCGATGTGCAGAGTTATTTGAAACCACAGGAGTTTCAGC
>CALJTN010000119.1 GCA_937976175.1 uncultured Clostridiaceae bacterium
TTTTGGTCATTTGGTAAATATATGGTAAGAAGTAAAGTAGCTATAGAAAAGTACGCCCATTTAGCAGGGGTTACCTATGCACTTACTACATTATTACCATTTCTACATAGTGATTTCTCAGAATGGCAATTTCAAAGCCCACAAGAAACAAAGTATAGTTTTGGTGAGAAATTACTTCACGAACTAATTATGGGCAATTTGTTGAAAACACTACAACTTGATAAAAATACAAAAGCCATTTCCGCATTAGTTAAATACTTAAGCTCTAAGGATATTGCTAGTTAATTTTATTGTAAAGTGGTGTACCCCTACATAACCATAAGAAATATATTGTTTCTTATGAAAGCTCCTATCTAGTTCAACGAATTCTTGATGACAACGGACTAATCGGTGAACCCCGCAAAGAGATGTATACAGTTATAAGACATATCTTCTTTTATACAGAATCAAAAGGTTTAAAGTTAATCGATATTTCAGATGAACTGTTCATGGAATTTCTTACTACTGAAATGCCAACAACTAACAAACGTATCATTGGAAGAACACTGAGGGGAATCCGCTATGTTTCTTCTTACTGTAAACGAGCAAAAACGCTGGTAATAAATTGTCATGTAGCATTTTCAAGGGTTTCAGACATATTAATAAAGTCAGCATAAACTTGTGGAATGCTTGGAAATATTAAGGTTTACAAACTTGGAAATAAATTTCCTGCGAAAACGCTCGCTTATAGTTTTTAAATAGAATTCTTCATTACGATAATTTTATAAGTTTTTATACATATATTTATAATAGCATTGATATTCTCCAGATACTATTGCCTCAATCCACTCATTATTACTAATATACCACTGTATTGTTTCTTTAATTCCTTCTTCAAAAGTATAATAAGGCTGCCATCCCAATTCCTTTGTTATTTTGCTATTATCTATCGCATATCGTCTATCATGCCCAGGTCTATCTTGTATGTATTGAATAAGCTTTTCATCCTTTTGTAATTGTTTAATAATTAATCTTACAATTTCAATATTGCTTTTTTCATTATTTCCACCAATGTTATAAACTTCACCTAATTTACCTTTATTAAGCACTGCATCCAATGCACTACAATGATCTTTTACATGAAGCCAGTCTCTAATTTGCATACCATCTCCGTATACTGGTAATCTTTTTCTCTGTATGCAATTATTAATCATAAGAGGAATAAGCTTCTCAGGAAATTGATACGGTCCATAATTATTTGAGCAACGAGTGATATTAATGGGCATACCAAAAGTTTTATAATAAGCTCTTACTATCAAATCTGCACTTGCTTTTGAAGCTGAATAAGGACTATTAGGTGCCAGAGGCGTTGTTTCTGTAAATAAACCCTCTTTGCCTAACGTACCATATACTTCATCTGTAGACACTTGAATAAATTTTGTCCCTTTCTTAAAGGCTTTACAGTATTTATCTTCCGCCTTTACCTTCCAATGTTTCTTGGCCACATCTAATAAAGACTGAGTTCCTAAAATATTGGTTGTCACAAATATTTCTGGGTTATCTATACTGCGATCTACGTGTGATTCTGCTGCAAAGTTAATAACTGTATTAATGCCATGCTTAACAAATATTTCATCTAATAATCTACTATTCCTAATATCCCCTTTAATAAAAGTATAGTGCCTGTTGTCATATACGTCTGATAGATTCTCCAAATTCCCTGCATAGGTTAAATTGTCTAAATTGACTATGTTATAATCATATGTATTTAGCATATACTTGATAAAATTAGAGCCGATAAATCCAGCTCCTCCTGTAACTAATATATTATTCATATGCCTCCTCCCTTCTTTCTTCATACTCATTGACAATACGCTTTAAATACTGTCCATACTCCGTTTTAAGCATAGGCTTTGCTAACTTAAGAATCTGCTGTTTATCTATATAACCTTTTCGAAATGCAATCTCTTCTAGACACGCTATATATAAGCCCTGCCTTTTTTGCACAGTTTGTACGAAATTACCGGCTTCAATTAACCCTTCATACGTTCCTGTATCTAACCACGCCATACCTCTTCCAAATAGCTCAACCTTTAGTTTATCTTTTTGTAAATACTGTTGATTAATAGAAGTAATTTCAAGTTCTCCACGTTTAGAAGGCTGTATTATTTTTGCTATATTGATGACATCATTATCATAAAAATAAAGTCCAGGGATAACGTAATTTGATTTTGGATAATTAGGTTTTTCTTCTAAACTTAGTACATTTCCCTCTCTATCAAATTCAACCACACCAAACTCGGAAGGGTTGTTTACACAATACCCAAATACTTTTGCCCCATCTTGCAAAGTGGCTGCTCTTTCTAAAACACTTCCAAACCCTCTTCCATAAAAAATATTATCTCCTAATATTAATGCAACTGAATCTTTTCCAATAAAGTCTTCTCCTATAATAAAAGCCTCTGCAATACCTCTAGGCTCTTCTTGAATCTCATATTGAATACTTATGCCTAGCTCTTGCCCACTATTTAAAAGTTCTTTATACATAGGCAAATCTCTTGGCGTAGAAATAAGAAGAATCTCTGTTATTCCTGCTAGCATTAATGTTGAAAGCGGATAATAAATCATTGGTTTATCATATATAGGTAAAACTTGCTTCGAAATACATTTAGTTATTGGATATAATCTGGTCCCTGAGCCTCCAGCTAAAATTATGCCCTTCATAGGTTTTCCTCCCAAAATCAACTTAGTTTAAAAAAATGTTTTATTGTGTTTGTTATGAATAGAATGTCCTCTTTCTTTAAACGGTAATACATTGGTAGTCTAAGTAACTTCTCACTCTCTCTAGTAGTGTAAGTATCCTCACCATGAAATCTACCATATCTCAAACCTGCAGGTGCAGAATGTAGGGGGATATAATGAAATACAGTCAATATGTTATTTTGTTTGAGGTGCTCAATAAGCTTTGTTCTTTCTTGAATATCTCTAACCTTTATATAATACATATGTGCGTTATGTATGCAGTCACTTGGAATAACAGGTCTTTTTATATAGCCAAATTCTTCTAATTTCCCTAATTGTTGATGATAAGCATGCCAACTTGCTAAACGATTATCATTAATTTTTTCTGCCTCTTCTAATTGAGCAAATAAATAAGCTGCGTTTAATTCACTCGGCAAATAAGATGATCCATAATCTACCCATGTGTATTTATCAACTTGTCCCCTAAAGAACTTGCTTCTATTGGTTCCTTTTTCCCTAATAATTTCAGCTCTTTCTATAGCATTTTCATCCTTAATTAATATAGCTCCTCCTTCACCCATGGAATAATTTTTGGTCTCATGAAAACTATAACATCCAAAATCCCCTATGGTACCTAACGCTTGTCCTTTATATGTGGACATAACTCCTTGGGCTGCATCTTCTATTACATGTAAACGATATTTTTTAGCAGTCTCTAAAATCTGACCCATTTCACAAGCTACTCCAGCATAATGTACTGGAACAATAGCTCTTGTTCTATCAGTAATAGCGTCTTCTATTAAATCTTCGTTTATATTCATAGTATCTGGTCTAATATCAACAAATACAATCTTTGCCCCTCGCATAACAAAAGCATTTGCTGTGGATACAAATGTAAAAGATGGCATAATCACCTCATCCCCATGTTTAATATCTGCTAATATTGCTGAAATTTCTAATGCATGCGTACATGAAGTAGTCAGTAAAGTCTTTGTAATATGAAATTTATTTTCTATCCACTCATTACACTGCTTAGTAAAAATACCATCTCCACAAATTTTGTTGTTTTGTATAGCTTGTTTAATATATTCTATTTCTTTTCCTAAATGTGGTGGTACATTGAAATTAATCATATTCTTACTCCTGACATAGATTTCTTTAACTATTAAGTCTCTAACTATTCTATACTACGTTAATATAAGGATTTAACATTCCCATAAAAATAACATCTTCATAATGATCATTTATCCTAACATCTTGTTTAAATACTCCCTCTTCAACAAAACCTGCTTTTTCATAAGCATGAATAGCAGATAAATTATTGCCCAGTACTCTAAGGAAAATCTTATTGAGTTTTAACGTCTTGAATCCATACGATAAGATTAAGCTTGTTGCTTGATAACCATAGCCTTTCCCCAAAAACTGACTCTCTCCAATAAAAATGCCAAATTCTGCTTTGCTATGTTGCATGCTAATATCTCTTAAATACACTGTTCCTATCGCTTCTTGATAAATTTTATCTACAATAATAAATTGAGAGACTTTACCAGTACCTACTTGCTCTACAAGCCATTTCGTATGTGATTTTTCAGTTAGTTCTTCTTGCCAAATAAATCTTTTTCTAACCTCTTCTGTATTACGCCACTTCAAAATATTGGGAGTATCTTCATGCTGAATAGGTCTTAAAATTATGTATTCATTTTCCAACACTATAAATCACCTCTGTATTTCTCATTTATACACTTTAAATTTCATTTTCTTATTGACTAAAAATATGTTTAAAAAGCTTTTCCCATGTATTACCCTTATAAGCTTCATATGTCGCTTTAATTTCATTTTCTGCTTGTTGATATACATTCTGATTCCTAATCATATTATCAACAAGTTTTCCTAATTCCGTATAGTTTTTTACTTTTAAACTATCTGGTAAGTATGCAGATACATCTCCAAAATCTCTAGATACAATAGGTATACTATTTTGTATGGCTGCATATCCCCCATATCCTCCGCCTTGTCTATATGGATTTAAGAATAAATTCGTTAAGCCTACAGCTTGAATCAAATTACTTCTATAACCTATACTATAAAGTCTATCATAGATTGTCTGGTCTACTTCCGATTTTAAGTTTTCCTTATCATAATCACCAATGAAAACTATTCCTGCATTTGGATTCTCAACTAATATTCTTTCACAAAGATGTATAAATTCTTTTGTAATTTCTACACCTAACCGATTACCTACGACTGATATTAAAAAATCTTGTTGTGGTAAGCCCAAACTCTCTCTAGTATTGATTTCATTTGTAATATCTTCTAAATCAGATACACTAAAGGGTACTTCTATCTTTTGTTGTGTTTCGCTTAACTTATATTGAACTGGTTGTTTTGTGGGGGTCATATTGATAAGATATCTCGCACATGATCTAGGTGTTAACTTCGTTAAACCACATATATAAACATCTGTAAAACAATTACATAAATCAGCCAATATATTATCACCACCTACGCCAATGACCATTTGAGGATTGATATCATTTATGCTTTTAACCATACCTATTATTCTACTGATGACATCTATTTCATTTTTTTCCTCATAACCTATTCCACATCTTGTTATACCTACTTTGCTTAAAGTAACTTCTAATAATTTGTCGGTATATTTAATATAATTTGCTGTAAAAGGTCTATAAAACAAACACTCCTCTTGAATAGGCAATAATGTTGAATTGTATATATAAACTTCATTGATATTTCCAAATTTATTATCTAGTGCTTTAACCATGTTTAATAATACTTTTGTAGGCGAATGTTGATAACCTAAAAATTGATCTGTAATAAATACAACTCTATTCTTATTACGATTTTCCTTATTTATATACTTATATTGTTTCATGTCACAAATTTTAGAAATTTTATCCAATATATGATAATAAATTTTTTCACTTACTTGCCAAGGGATTTCTCCTCTAAATTTTAGTCCCAATAATTGCCTATAAATATATAGTTTTACTTCAATATCTATTTCATCACCTAAACACACTTTTTCTAACGCTCTAAAGGCTTTTTCACTTTGTTTTTTTAGCATATAAAAGGAGAGTGAATATGTAATATCATTTAATACTTCTTTGCCTGCACAAGCTATCACTTGTAATATGTCTTGGCTAACTAATCGCTCACAAAACTCGAAAAACTTTTTATCTCCTAAATTCTTTATTTCTTCAACAATCAAACTATTATCCTGCATATTTACACTATCCTTCCATCAAGTAGTTAGTCAATGTCATCTCTTGTTTCAGCAAGTATTCAGCAAACATAAAATCATTTAGGTCATCAATATCTATTGAGTTTGTTTTTTTCATTATATAGGCATAAGACTTATGACTATAAAAATATCTATATTTATTAAAATAAGCCACATCACTTAAGTAAATCGCACCGTTTAAGCGGTAATATGGTTCTATATCTTGCCTTCTACTGCCTTTTATATTATTTAAAAACCCATCTAACTTATGATCTGTATCCAGTTGCTTCGTAAAAATAGGTGAATGTTCACATTCACATACACTGACAATAACATTAGCATTCTTTTCTAGTAGTAAATCTATACTTTTTATAATATCCTCTTCATTTCTAAGAGGAGACGTAGGTTGTAAAAGCATAAAACAATCATATGTTTTCCCCTGTTCTTTGAGCTTATCCAAAGCATGAAGTATAACTTCTGTTGAGGTGGTCGTATCTGTAGCTAAGGAATCAGGTCTTAAAAAAGGAATGCTGGCACCATATTGAAGAGCTACTTCTGCATACTGCTTAGAGTCAGTGGATACAACAATGTCCTCAAAAATTTTTGACTTTTGTGCTGCTTTAATTGTATAAGCTATTAAAGGCTTCCCATTCAAAAGCTTTATATTTTTATCTTTCAAGCCCCTTGATCCACTTCTTGCTGGAATAATTGCTAAAATCCTTTTTCCTCTATACATGTTCTCACCTACTTTTATCTATCATAAAATTTCTTTTTTAAACTATGACCTTCTAAAAGGTATTTTTTAATACTCTTTATCACCTGGCTACTTGTTTGTTTGCCCTCATAAGGATTATGAGAAGCTAATACAATGGCCTCAAATTCTTCGCTCAGTGCATAGGTAAGTGCTTTTAAAATAGCTGCTTCACCCTCTTTGCAATCAAGAACTGTACCACTTCTTACTCTGCCTTTTTGTCTATCTCCAATATTCACAACAGGCTTATTAAAGGAAGGCGCTTCAATAATACCACTGGAAGAGTTTCCTATAACTACCTTGCAATATTTGAGGGCACTTAAATAGCCTATTTGTCCCATTGATGCAAAAGCAATTGCCCTTTGTGGATACCGATCAACAAAGGTATCAATCATTTGATTAATACTTCTTCCCTCTGCATCTGCATTTGCTTTTGTAAAAATAAGCTTCAATTGTTTAAAGCTCCCTAACACATTAAGCAGATTTTGAAATTGTTTCTTAGTGCTATTATTTTCAATTGTAACAGG
>CALJTN010000120.1 GCA_937976175.1 uncultured Clostridiaceae bacterium
AATTTTATAAAAAATTATTTATGCAGTTGTTTTTTAACACTTTACCCTGTAAATCAATTTTTTCACACAAATATTTTTATGATATTAGGGTTATATTAATATTAGGCGTCTAAAAAATGCTCTATAACAATGATGAACTATCTTTTTAAGATGCCCTATATAACAACATAAAAGGAGGAATATTCGTGGATAATAATAAAAGTCACATGAAAACTGATAAAAAAACTAATGCTGAACTTAGAAAAATGTTTCCTCAAAGTGGCGGTGATATAGGAATTATAAATGGTTCAAAAATAGATGCAAATAATGACAAATTTACTAAACGTTCTAAATTATCTCATAATAAATAATATTACGAAGGGAGGATTGCTATTATGCCATGGAAAAAAGGTAAGATACGATTTGATGATGGTTCAACCTATCCTGCGGAATTACTAGTTAACTCTGACGGCGCGGTATGGAATGCAAGGGTGTTTAAAAATGATGCTACCCCACAAGGCGATGATGGTGTCATTGAGGAAATTGATATTGAAAAATTTGCTCATAGTTTAAACAAATCTGTTGAAGATATATATCCCTACACTTATGAACTAGAAGATTAAAAATTTAAATATAGCTTTAGTATGCATTAAAGAACTCCAGAGCTTTTCTGGAGTTTTCTTGCAATATAAATATAAATGTATAAAAAAGAAATTTTTAGTAAAAATATGTGTAGGTGATTATATGCTTAAAAATAACTTTAATGAACAAATTGAGTTTATTTCTAATGAGATTGGAAAGAAAAACCCTATAATAATTAAAAATTTTTATATAGGAAAGAGCAAACCATTAAATGCGTCTATAATTTATATAAATGGTTTAGCCAACAAAGATATTATAGATAGAGACATACTAACTCCTTTAATGCTACATGTACAGGAAATTTTAACTCCTAATGACGACATACCAGATTATTTAGCTAAACGTTATATCGCTATGTGTAATACTTCAATAGAATTTGCTATTAATAATGTAATCGAAGCTATAAAGGGCGGTAAAACGGTCATATTATTTGAGAACATTGATAATTATATAGTTATTGACACCACTGGTGGAAACTACCGTTCCATATCGGACCCTCCAATTGAATCCCCTATTAGAGGGTCACGAGAAGGTTTTATTGAAAACATTGAAACAAATGTTAGCATATTAAGAAGAAATATTAAAGATAAAAACCTATCAATAGAAAATTTCAAAGTAGGCAGGCGCTCTGAAACTGATCTGGCTCTTATGTACATTGATGATATAGTAGATAAAGATGTATTAAATGAAGTCCGCAGAAGAATTATGGCTATTGATGTTAGTTCAGTAACTGACACTGGCATGATTGAGCAATTTATTGAGGATTCTTCTTACTGCGTATTTCCACAAGTTTTTGGTACCGAGTCACCTAGTGTTGTAAAATCAAATATAATGGAAGGTAGAATTGCAATTATATTAAACGGAACTCCTTATGTTCTTACTGTACCTGCTCTATTCGTTGAATTCTTTCAAGCACCAGATGATTATAACTCAAGAACTGTAGTATCCACCTTCACAAGAATTTTACGTTGCATAGCAACCTTTGTAGTTATAAGCTTACCTTCACTATATTTAACTCTAATTCAGTATAACGTTGAGTTAATACCAGTTAAATTTGTAAATCCTATAGTACAGTCAAGACAAGGCATAGCCTTAACCCCTTTGCTTGAACTATTAGCAATGGAAATAGTTGTAGAGTTATTAAGAGAAGGCGGTCTTAGACTTCCACCTAAAATAGCCTCAACCTTAAGTATTGTAGGCGGTATTATTGTAGGAAATACTGCCATTGAATCTAAAATGGTAAGTCCTACTACTTTGCTTGTAGTAGGTGTTTCTGTTATCTGCACTTTTGTAATACCGAGCTATGAAATGGCACTAACCATTAGATTTATAAGGTTTCCAATGCTTTTCATTGCAAATGCCCTAGGTTTTTTAGGTATAGCTGCTGCCTGGTTCGTTCTGATGATACAACTTTTTTCTTTAGAAAGTTTTGGTGTTCCTTATTTTAATTTATATCAAAATGACCTTAATGATATTTTTATTAGGGCTCCTTTATGGAAAATGAATCATAGACCTGAAGCAATTCCAAATAATAATGCTGTTCGTCAAAGTAATTTTAGAGCTAAATGGTGGAGAAAAAAATGAGTAAAAATAAGAATAACCTATTAACAAAAAATCAACTGACATTTTTCATAATAGGTTTTGCAATTGGCCCTGCATTTTTAAGATTACCAAACGCACTTATCCAAATTGCTAAGCAAGATGCCTGGTTTTCTGCTATGATTGCACTTATATACCCTCTATATATGCTTCTTATAGCAAATTATATAATTAGATTCCATTCAAAAGAAAATTTGCTTATATTAAACAAAAAATATTTTGGTTATATATTTGGCATTATTTTAAATTGTATATTTTTATTTCAAGTTATGTTTTATACTTGTGTAATAATAATAGATTTTTCTACCGTATCTAGAATATATATTGTGGCCTTTTTAACTCCAGCTAAAGTTATTCTTATCACAATATTTGTGTGCGTTTATGCCTGCAACTGTGGTTTAAAAGTTCTAGCACAAACAACAGTGATTATCTCTTACCTGTTAATTGTGCTTATACTCTTTTCAGCCAGTGCTATAAATTATGGAAGTATTCTTAATATACAGCCTGTATTAGGCTCTGGATTTAAAAATATATTTTTAGCTACTAAAGATGCCTCTTATTTTTATACTGGTTTTGAGTTTTTACTCCTATATCACCCTTTGGCTAAGGATACAAAAGACATAAAAAAAGCTAGTATAAACGCCATTGGTATAGCAGGATTCATTTGGATATGGACAGTATTTATGACTATATATTACTTGGGAATAGACATAATACCTAAAAGTTTTTACTCCTTTTTCTTAGTATTTGAAAGCATTCACATCCCCTTAATTAATAATTTTAGATATGTAGCCATGTTTATTTGGACTCTAGTATCTTTTAGAGTAATATCAGCTTACTATTTTAGTACATCTTTTATTTTATATGATCTTACAAAAATACATATAAAAAAACTAAACCTATTACTATCACCAATAATATTTTTTTTATGTGTAAATGTAATACAAATTCTATTTAATAATGAGCAATTAATGCTTTTATCTACTATTTTTGTAGTTTTTAATATTATTTTTTTATCTATACTATTCCTATTAGTGTTTATTAAATCTAAGTCTAAAATGAAAAACTAATTTCTTCTTATATTATTAAATTTTTTAGCAAAAATAA
>CALJTN010000121.1 GCA_937976175.1 uncultured Clostridiaceae bacterium
GTAACATTATTTGAAGATGTAAATATAGAAAAGAATAAGTCATTAGATAAAACGGTGGACATGATAAGAATGAAATATGGGTCTAATTCTATTATAAAAGCAACCTTTTTGCATTCAGGTCTAAAGCCCCTAGCTGGAGGCATAGGAGAAGATAGTTATCCAATAATGAGCAGCATACTGTAAGTAAGGAAGTGTTTTATTTATGAAAATAGTTGCAAGACCAGTAGAAATGGTAGCCTGGTTTACACAAGAGGGAGTACCGAAGCCAGTACGCTTTAGACTTGTAAATGAGGAAGGCGTTTATACAATAATTAAAATTGATAGGATTGTTAGCAAAGATAAGGAGAAGTTAGCAGGTAACGACATGCTAATTTTCAAATGTGAAAGTATGATTAAAGGGATTCAAAAAATATATGAAATTAAGTACGAATTAAGAACATGCAAGTGGATATTGTATAAAATGTAATTAGTTATAGGTTTTATTAATGTATGGATAGGCAGTAGATGAATATAATATAAAAACTGCACTGATGAATTCTTTATTCACTTATGGTAAAATAAGGTTGGTGCAATTAGCATTTATGTAAAATATTCAAAATATACGAGGAGGGATTATATGAAGGGTAAAAATTATTTTTGGGGAGTAATTTTAATTCTTATAGGCCTAGGGGCAATTCTAAATAATATTTTTAATATTGTATTTTTTACAGCTAGTCAGCTATGGCCTTTTTTTGTTCTTATTCCTGGACTAAGCTTTGAAGCCGCGTATTTTTCAAGAGGAAGAGAACCAGGATTACTAGTGCCAGGTGGAATTCTTACAACAATCGGAACATTATTTTTCTTTGAAACCTTTACTAACTGGCATTTTGCACAGTATACCTGGCCAATATATCCATTAGCTGTTGCTATAGGATTGTTTCAGCTCTATTTATTCGGTGGAAGAAAGCGTGGACTACTTGCTCCAGTATTTATTTTAACTACTGTTTCAGCAGTAGCATTTGCCATTATGTTAGTTGGTAATATATTCTATTGGGTAAATACAAGCTTAATAATACCAATTGTTTTTATCGCCATTGGAGTTTACATTTTAGTTGGAAACTTTTCTAAAGGTAGATGATGATTTAACAACATTTCAGTATAGAGGAAGATTACCAACTTCAAAACTGATTATTAACTGAATATAAATGTAGTACAAGTAGCCTGCTCACATAGTGAACAGGCTACTTGTACGTTAAAAAGAATTGACACTATTCTGCTAACTTATATTGATTTCTACCATTTACTTTTGCTGCTAACATAGCACTATTAGCATTTTTAATTACGGCTTCATTATTACAATCAACAGTAAAATCTGAAATTCCTATACTTACTGTTATGGGAAGGGATAAATCATCAAATATAAATTCAGGGGACATTATATTTATTATATCTTCAGATAACTGCTCAATAAAGTTTCGAGTTTGATCCTTTAGAATTACTGCGAATTCATCACCACTTATGCGCACAACATCTACATCTAATTGATGCTTGTTTAAAACTTTCTTTATCCTTTTAGGAACTTCAATGAGAATCTTGTCACCAATATCATAACCATAATTACTGTTAACTTGCATAAAGCCATCAATATCAATATCTAGTACATAGCCATTAGAAAGGGCATGGATTTCTTTTATTATAAGATCTTTATTCATTTCTTTACTAATCATAACATCGCCTCCAGATAAATAACTATAATTTAAAATAATTCTAGGGAATACATTTAGAAATACATTCATTTCTTTGTACTTTTTTGGAGAAATACCAAATAATTTTTTAAAAGCTCTAGAATAGGATTCAGAAGTATAATACTGATATTTTAGTGCAAGATCTAAAACACTTAAGTTTGAATAGATTAAATCATAAGCAGATAAGGAAAGACGTCTCTTTCTAATGTAATCCTTAATTGTAGTTCCGAATATATTTGCAAAAATAAGATAGAAGGAAGACTGAGACATAAAGGCTGTCTTAGCGATATGCTCAATATCAAGTTTTTCATATAAATGATCTTCTACATAATTAATTGCATTTTGAACCCTATCTATAAATTGTTTTTCCATCATTGGTAACCCCCATAAGATATCTTAATATAATTATATAACTAAGGATGATTAGATGTATGATATTTTTTCCGAAAGTTAATTATATTTATTAATATAATTATTAGCTATTTTAGCATAGATATATGATATTATTTTAGTATAAAGAAATATAAAGAGGAGATAAGTATGAAGGAAATGGAAGCTAAAATATACTATATATACCACAGTGGATTCGCTATTGAGACTAAAAATCATTTTTTAGTATTTGATTATTATAAAGACTTTATTAAAAATGATGAACTGAAGCAGCCTTCAGCGTTATTAGCGTCTGAAAATATTAAAAACATGAAAAATTTTTTTGTATTTTCATCTCATAGCCATGAGGATCATTTTAATTCTAGTATTTTAGATTGGGATGATTATAACAACGACATACAATATATATTTAGTAAAGACATAAGGATAGATGAAAATAAATCAAATTATAGCTTTATAGAAGAAGGGGAAGAAAAATTATTTAAAGATGTTTATATAAAAGCTTATGGTTCAACGGATATTGGAATATCTTTTTTAGTTAAAGTGGATGGATTAACTATCTTCCATGCAGGGGACCTTAACTGGTGGCACTGGAAAGAGGATAGCTTAGAAGAGCAAATCATAGCAGAATCGTTATTTAAAGCTAATATTGAGAAACTTAAAGAAGAACAGTGCATTGACATAGCTTTTTTCCCCGTAGATCCAAGACTTGAAGAATCTTATTATATAGGTGGAGAATACTTTGCAAAAGAAATTAATCCCCAATTGCTTATACCTATGCATTTTGGACATGAAGTTTCTATTACCAAAAAGTTTGCTGATAGGGTTAAAAAACTTAACGTGAAAGCAGTTGAAATAAATTATTCCGGGCAAGAGATAATATATTAAAAATTATTTTTAATATCTACGAATAAATATAGTCATTTATGTCAATCATTTAGATAAACCAAATAAAAAAGCATCAATGCAGTATTTTTAGTCCCCCTAAATTAATATTGCATTGGTGCTTTTTACATTGGGTAAATTTTTATTTTTAGTCAGGAAAAGTTTCGTTCACTCTTAGCTTTCAATTCTCAATTATCAATTAAATTGTAAAGAGAAATTTGTTCTATTTACATATTGTAATAATTGTGATAACTTTATTGAGGAGAAATTACAAACTAGAAAGTAGGATTAATTAAATGAGAAAAGAAACTAAAAATGAAAATATTTTAAGCTACATTTATATTATTATTGGTACTACAATATTGGCAGCTGGAATAAATATGTTTTTTGCCAAATTACAATTAGTTACAGGTGGAGTATCAGGTCTTGCCATAGTCATTGAATATATTACAGAAAAGCATTATGGAAGAGGCATACCTTTATGGTTTACTAATATTGCAGTGAACTTACCATTGTTTGCAATTGCTATAAAATTAAAGGGCAAAGAATTTGTGGGCAAGTCTATGTTTGCTACAACATACCTATCTTTTGCACTGTTTTATACAAGCTTTATACCAGCGCCAGAGGCTGACTTTTTATTAGCTAGTATATTCGGTGGGGTATTAGTTGGGACAGGCTTAGGCTTTGTATTAAGAGCCTCTGCCAGTACTGGCGGTACTGATTTAGCTGCAAACATTGTTAAAGTCTATTTAAAGCACGTGCCCATAGCCAAAATCATATTAGTAATTGATTCAATTATAGTGTTAGTAGGTGCGTTTGTATTTGGAGCACAAAAAGCTATGTATGCATTAATATCTATATATGTAGTTACTAAGGTTATAGATAATATACTTGAAGGAATAAATTTTTCAAAGGCGGCATTTATCATTTCAGATCATTCTAAGGAAATTGCGGAAACATTAATGAGAGATTTAAATAGAGGTGTTACAGGAATAAATGGTACAGGCATGTATACAAAAGGAGAAAAACAAGTGCTATTTGTAGTGGTTGGTAAAAATCAAATAGTGCCTCTTCAAAAAATGGTTAAGGAAATAGATAATAGTGCATTTATCACTATTGCAGATGTGAGAGAAGTGTTAGGAGAAGGATTTAGTTAATAAATATATACAATTGGCATCAGGAAAGTATTACTTACGTGAATTTTTTTAATCATTCATAGATGTAGTAAGGCAACACTTTCAGAGTATATTTTCAAGTTTTATGAACAAACTAGAGTTAGAAAGGAAGTGATTATAACATGGATGATAGATTAAATAGCAGACCTGTTTTATTTGACCACCCAGAAAGACTTACAGAGGGAGTATCTTTAACAGAAGGCTGTGTTGTAGCAAAGGCTTTCATTAGTGAGGATGCTGGATGTGTAAAATTTAATATCGTTATTGAAAATAAGACTACTGGAGAAGTAGCTAATAGAGATGTAGTTATTGGTGAGATAGTGGAGGAAGAAGAGGAAGAAGAATAATAACCCCATTTACTAGATATGCTTACTATGCTGAATGAAAATAAAGCTATGTGTATATTTATTATAGAATTTTTCCCAAAAATTAAAAGGGTGTGACCGCTACTTATTAAATTAACCAGTAGCGACCACACCTTTTATTTTTACAGAAACAAAGACTAGAAAGTTACTAACTGTTCAGTCAAGCATGCCATCTAGGTTATGATTTAAATGAAAAATCTTTTATGCAGTGAGCTATAGCCTCTTCGGTTTTAGAAAAGATTATATCATGTTGTTTAATTTTATCATTACATATTCTTAAATCCCTATTTTGTAGTTTATATCTTTCTGCATCTTTTAATAAGATTTCATTAATTCTATGACTTAATCCCATTTCATTAAGAACTATTTTACCTATTTCATAGGTGCTTAAATCATTTTCACTTCCTGTATTATATATACCTTTAGGTAGATTAAGAATTTTATCGAAATTTTCTATTAAATCATAAACATAAGTTATTCCTCTATATTCATGTGATGGAAGCTTTAATGGTTCATTTTTGAAAATAGACTTTACTACATTCGAAACAATATTTGCATTTGTTTTTTTATTTCTTTCAGGAAAGCTAAAAAGCCAAGTAAGTCGTAAAATACAAGCATCGTTAAGTATTTTTATGATGCTATTTTCAGCTTCAAGTTTATGATTACCATACACGGTGCTAGGGACAGCGATGCAATTTTCGTTATAAGGTCCAACTTCAGTATTTCCGTTATACACTTGCTCGGAACTAAGATAAATAAACTTTGATTTTGAAATAAAACATGCTTTTGCAATATTTATAGAACCTTTTACATTAACGTCAAAAGATAACTTAGGATCTCTTTCACATATATTTGTATCGGAAATTGCAGCGCCATGAATTAAATAATCAGGACTATACTTTTTAATGGTTTCAATTGTTTTATTTTCGTTTGTTATATCTAACTCAGTATGACCGAGACCTATAATATTATATTTGGATTTGTAGTAATCAATAAATCTAGAAGCAAAAAAACCATTTGCTCCAGTAATTAATATAGTATTCATAGTTATGATAATTCCTTTCTTTAGGCACTAAAAGTCATGAAAGAATTTCTTTCAAATTTTAGATTTCCCTTTATTTAAGATTTTTTCTGCTATCCTAAGATATGCTATCCATATAGCCATTTAAATCACTAATTTCTAATGTTATTCTATATTTTAATTAAATTAATCTATTGTGCTATTTAAAGGTTAAAGTATATATCTTCATTATTTTGATTATTAACCCAATAAATTAGGGCATAAAGTTTCTATATCTCAAACACTCCAGAATTTAGGACATTTTATCCAAATATAAGTCCCTTTATTTTGCGGACATCCTCGGTGTTGTTTGTGACCATATTTATGAAATAGCATAAGTTATGCGCTAGAATTTTAGTTTCCAATCTAGCAATGACGCCTAGCAAAGACTTAGCTAATATTTTTGAGATGTTTAATTGTTCCGCGAGTTGCGAGTTCACAGTCTCAATTAACCTTCTCTTCTTAAATATTAACTGTCTAAATTCTTTTGGAAACTGAAATTTTGCTTTTTTTCTTTTCATTGTTATTAGAGTTATCTTTCGCTCATTAAACAATGCGTTAGCATGCTCTTCTCCTATATAGCCTTTGTCAGCTATTAGTGTGAATTGTGACTTGTTTTCGACCAAATCCCATAATGCCACTCTATCATCTATGTTGGCAGGGGTTAATGTATAGTCTGTTAGATATCCATCAAGTGTATTTAGTGTATGAAGTTTAAATCCATAGTAAGTTTCTTTCTTTGATGCACATCTGCCGTAGGCGGCTACGCCTTTAAATGTCTTATGAAAATGTGCTCTGCCAAACTTACATGCATAGATAGGCATGCTATCTACAATACGATGGTTATCATACTGTGTACACAATATTTCACTAAGCCTTTTTCTAATAATTTCTATAACTTTGAAAAGCGCTCTGCGCGTTCTGTTGAATCGAGTACGACATGGAAATCTAGGAAATAGCTGTCTGAGGTTCTTTTTACAAAAACCAATCCAGGCATTTTCTGAGTCTATTGTTAAAAGTTCCCCAACTAATGCTATAGTGATTATTTCACTGTCATGCATTATTGAAGTATTAATATTTCGCCTGTTTTTTATAGACTTAGGTGCTATTTCTTGATAAATATCATCAATAATGACAAAACTTACAGTAATAAAATCTTTTAAATCTTCAATTTTTATGGTAATGTTGTGTTTAGAAAGCTCTAACATATATGTTACCTCCATTGATTACTTGGTCGTTTTCAATAAAAGGTTAACATATTATGTTGGGGTTTTTCTATCTGTAAATTATGCTAAAATAATTAACTAGCACAAGAGATTAATTTACTAAATTATCACAGGAGGTAATCTAATGAAAGTAATAATTTTAGCGGGAGGAAGTGGTACAAGACTTTGGCCGCTTAGCCGTGATAGATATCCAAAACAGTTTATTAAGCTACAAGGTGATAAACCATCCTTGTTTCAAGAAACATTTAAGCGGAGTTTATTATTATCTGATTTAGATGACATATATGTTGTTACTAATGAAAAATATAAATTTATAGTTATGGGTGCTATTGAAGAATTAGGTTATAAATATAATGAATCTAATATTCTTGTTGAACCGGAAGCTAAGAATACTCTACCAGCAATATATGCAGGAGTTTATGAGATAGCTAAAAAAGGGAGCTACTCTGTAGTAGTATTCCCTTCTGATCATATGATATTAAAAGGGCAAGAATTTGTAGATATTATAAAAGATTCTGAGGCGTTAACGAAAGATTCAATCATAACATTTGGTATTAAACCAGATGGGCCAAACACGGGATATG
>CALJTN010000122.1 GCA_937976175.1 uncultured Clostridiaceae bacterium
GAAATCCCGACATTTCAAACAGCAACTGGAACTGCAACAGCAATAGTTTTAACGGGGGTGGCGTTAACTAATGGGAACTCAAAAACCTTTATAGCAAGTGAAAACAACAGCGGAAGTGCTACAACAATAAACACCAAGCCACTTTATAAACCAAGCACAACCACAGCTCCTACTTTAATAGCAGGAAAGGCTTATACAGTTTGGTATAACTTAGCAGGTAATTGTTTTTTTATCAAAGCTAGTGCAGAAGGTGATGTTGTTGCTTCACAGGTACTAGCAGGAAAGAAGTTTAGCAACGATATTGACATAGGAATACTTGGTACAATGGTTGATTATTCAAACAAAGAGAATACTGGTTATATTGGAGCCAAAAGTGTTAAGGCAGATAGTGGTGGTTCACTAACAATTGAACCGTATACTGGCTACTATAGGGAGGGTGTAAATGGTAATTCCTTTGGCAGTATAATCGCTACGGATGCTAATTTCATAGGTGCTAATATACCTGTTAGCAAATCAATATTTGGGGTTGTGGGTACTTTAAGTAATATCAAAAGTATTCAGAAGGGTACTGCTTCATACAATAATACTACAAGCATGAATATAGCCCTTAGTAGTGTTGACTTAACAAAAAGTATAGTAAGGTTGAACTATTACCCTTTTGCTGGTCATAGCCAAGGTGCGCTGACTGCTAAATTAACATCTTCCACAAATCTATTGTTAACTTCGGCTATACCGTATAACTCTCTTAGACTTATTGACTGGGAGGTTATAGAATTTAATGGCGTTAAGTCGCTTCAAACAGGTTCAACTTATATTGATGGCACCAATACTGGAAACAATATAACCATACCTTCAGTGAATACGGGTAAATGCATGGCTTTTTATACCGTAAGAGGTGATTATACTGGTAGTGAGGTGTATTCTTTTATATATAAAGTAATATTAACAAGCGCAACAAACTTATATGTTGGTAGGGTTGCAAGTGGTTATGGAAACTCAACCGTTGAGTGGCAATTAATCGAATTTAATTAGGAGGTGTTTTATGTTAAAAGAATTTGTAACAATTAAAAATAATAAAGCCATCTCTACTAGGACGGGCGAAACCATAGTTGAAGGGGAAATAGAAAATGTTGACAATATCGAAAGCGGTATGGAATTAATAGATGGTGTATGGAAACTTCCTGTTATACCGCCAATAACGCCACAACCTACCAACCAAGAAGTTATGGATAATCAAATGATTATTATGGAAGTTTTAGCAACTATGTATGAAGAAATGCTAATGAAAGGAACGGTGTAGTTATGCCCGAGATGTATTTTAAATTAATAACCGACGGTAGAAGGACTATTGAGCAAGTTCCCGATAAATACAAGACAGAGGTTCAAGCTTTGTTGGGTGCTCAACATGTGGTCTAGGTTTGTTATTTGGATTATGAGAGGAGGTGTTATCATGGTAGATATGTATGTTACTTTAGTAATTGCAGGCAGAAGAACGTTTGCGCAAGTTCCAGCTAAGTATCAAGACGCAGTGAAAGCCGATTTATTAGCTCTAGGGCTGGATGAAAATGGATTTGCTATAATAGTAGAATAATATAAAATGGGCAATAAATGAAGCTGAAAGGCTCTTTTTTATTGCTCTTTTACTAAACAATAGGAAAATAGTACGTACTAATGTGACATAGTGTGTATTAGTAATTATTCATGTAGCAAAGTGTAAAATATGGTATATAATCATTTTAAGAGGTGGTTATATATGGCAGTAAAAAGACAAAACATGAGCATAGATCCTCAGGTATATGAAGACTTTGTTAAGTATAGTGAAAAGAAAGCTATAAAAGTTAGTACCTGGGTAACTATGAAAATGAGAGAGTTTGTTGAAGAAGAAAAGCTTCTGGAAGAAATGAGAAAGAATAAGAAGTAAGGCATCCGCAAGGGTGTCTTTTGCTTTTAAAAAAATGGAGGAGTGTAAAATGAAAAATAGCTTAACAAAACAAGATTTATTAAATTGCATTGTAAAAGAGGAATATCAGAAGATGGGTGCCAAGACTACAGTGTGTGTATTAACTCTTAAAAATGGATTTGAAATTGTAGGTACTTCTGCTTGCGTGGATCCTAAGAACTTTAATGAGCAAATGGGAAAAGAAATTTCCAAGGATGTAGCAGTCAATAAAATATGGGAATTAGAAGGCTATAAACTCCAGTGCGAGCTTAGTACGCAATAGTTATAATTAGTCACAACTAGTGTAAACTAAGTCATACCAACGGTTACAGAGGTTCAAAAATCACTTAGGAAAATATGACGACATAACTAGGGAGCTGAAAAGCTCTCTTTTTAATACAAAAATAAATAGAGAAAGAGGGTATATTAATGGATAAGTTAATAAGTATTAAAAATAGTATTTGTATAGGTATTGGTTTAGTTGGTGGAGTTATAGCAAGTGCATTAGGAGGTGCTGACAAACTTTTAGTGGCCTTAATTATATGTGTAGGAATAGATTATTTTTCAGGATTAGTGGTAGCTTTAATTTTTAAAAATTCACCTAAAACGGAAACAGGAGGAGCACAAAGTAATGCAGGATTCAAAGGGCTAATAAAGAAAGCTTTCATATTTCTAATTATTGTTGTAGTAAACCAAGTCGATATTATACTGGG
>CALJTN010000123.1 GCA_937976175.1 uncultured Clostridiaceae bacterium
GATTTAAAGAGTAAGATACTGAAAGGAGAAGTAAACTAATGTATAGTTTTAAAAATGATTATAGTGAAGGCGCTCATCCCAATATATTGAAAGCTTTAATGGAATCAAATATGGAGCAGCTAGAGGGGTATGGGGAAGATAAATACACTAAAGCTGCTATTAAAATATTAAAAGATAAGCTAAAGTGCAATGATATTGATATTCATATGTTTAGCGGTGGAACTCAAACAAATCTTACTGCCATTTCTGCTTTTTTAAGACCACACGAGGCTGTAATCTCAGCCAGTACTGGTCATGTATTAGTCCATGAAACAGGAGCTATTGAAGCAACTGGGCATAAGGTTATTTCAATTAAGGTGGATGATGGAAAACTTAAGCCTATTCATATAAAAATGGCATTAGAGGAACATACTGATGAGCATATGGTAAAGCCTAAGATGGTTTATATTTCAAATCCCACAGAAATAGGGTCTATATATAAGAAACAAGAATTAAGTGATTTAAGTGATTTTTGCAGGAAGAATAGTTTGATTCTATATGTTGATGGAGCGAGGCTTGGATCGGCTTTATGCTCAAAAGAAAATGATATTGAGTTTTCAGATTTCCCAAGCCTCGTTGATGCTTTTTATATTGGTGGAACTAAAAATGGTGCATTAATGGGAGAGGCTTTTGTTATTTGCAAGGATTCTCTTAAGGAGGACTTCAGATTTCATATTAAACAAAAGGGGGGATTGCTTGCAAAAGGAAGGGTAATTTCCATACAGTTTTTGGAGCTATTTAAGGATGATATTTATTTTGATTTAGCAAAGCATGCTAATGATATGGCAGAATTATTAAAAATGGGAATTAATGATTTAGGATATGGCTTTTTAATTGATTCACCTTCTAATCAAATATTTCCAATATTGCCAAGTGAAATAATTAAAAAACTTCAAGAAAAGTATTCCTTTTACATATGGCAAAAAGTCGATAAAGATAATGCGGCTATTCGATTAGTAACATCATGGGCTACAAAGAAAGAGCCGGCTCAGTCATTTATTGATGACTTAACAATTTTTCAGAAGGAAATGGATTATATGAGAGTATAGAATAATATTAAAAGTAATTTAAATTAGGGGGAATTATTAAATGTTTGAAATGAAGGAAAAATATAAAACTGGTAATTTACATATTGATGCAGAGCATGAAAAACTTTTTGAAATAGGTGAAAAGGCTTATCAATTACTAAAAAATCCATATGAGGTGGATAAATATGATAAAATAGTAGGTGTGATTGAGGAACTAAGAGAGTATACGCTTTATCATTTTAAAAACGAAGAAGACTATATGGAGAGTATAAATTACAAAAGGTTATTTACTCAGAAAATTGACCATGCAAATTTTATTAAAAAAATTGATGAAGTAGACTTTAATAAAATTGATGAAAATCAAGATGAAGCTATAATGACAATATTAACTTTTTTAAATGAGTGGCTAGTTGATCATATTTTAGAGAAAGATTTGCTTATAACAGCAAAATAGAAATATTAACTAGTAAATACAGCAAAAAAGAGAATCAATAAATGAATCTCTTTTTTGTTATATATTAGTATATGAAGTAATTTTAAAACTCTAATAAATTATAAAAATTGCTTTCTATTATTATATAGAGATTTGTATCCTAAGTTTAGTGATAAAAACACTGTTATACACACAGAAGTACAAATTGCAATCATAATAGCTATTTGATACATAATAGCTGTGGTAGGTAGTGTGCCTGACAATATTTGTCCTGTCATCATTCCAGGTAAAAAGATTATGCCCATTCCAAGCATTGAGTTTAGAGTAGGAATTAAAGCGGTTTCTAAAGCATTATTAGCAAAGGGTTTTAAAATATTCTTAGGTTCCACACCTAAATTAAGTAAAGTATTGATCTTGCTTTTTTGTTTACTTATGTCCTCCATAAAAGTTTTTAGTCCAATGTTTATTCCAGTCATAGCGTTACCAATAATCATTCCGGCTAAAGGAATAGTATACTGTGGATTAAATATGGACTTATTCACTACCACTGTGACAAAGAAAATTAGAACAAAAAGACCTGAAAAGCCTAAAGAAGCTGCTATTGCAATTTTAAAATTATAGTTTAAATCTCGTCTGCTTTTAATTACTCGATGTATAGAAAAGCCTATCATAAGCACCAAAAAGATTATAGTAAATAAAGGTTTTGGGTTACTAAAGATATATTGAAGTACATAACCCACAATTATAAGTTGAATAGACATTCGTAGGGATGCCACTAAAAGAAGTTTTGTCTGATTAACCTTGGATTTCTTCATAATCAGTAATACTATAATCAGTAACAAGTAAATAAGTGAAAACTGTAAAGCACTAAGTGCAACTGCCCCTTCCATCTTTAACCCTCCTTAACTATTTCAACTTTATGTTCACAAAACTCTTCAACAATGTTAGCATCATGACTTACGATCACAATATCAATTTTTTTTTCTTTGCAGAAATTTATTATGTTTTTTATTATTTTGCGACTGGTTTTTTCATCCAAGGCTGAAGTTGGCTCATCTAGCAATATAACTTCAGGACATAGTGATAAAAAAATCGATATATAAACTCTTAGGCGCTCTCCACCAGAAAGAGTAGATGCATTTTGCTCTAAAGGAACATTTACACAGCAAAGCTCTGTAATAAAATTAACATAATCCTTACCGGGAATAGGAATATCTCTTAGTAAATAAAAGGTTTTAAAATTATCTAAAATACTCTCATCAAAGAGAAAGGGGTCTTGAGAAACAAGACTTACCTCACGCCTTAAAGCTATAGGATCATAGTCTTCCATTGGTGTGCCTTTATAAAGCAACTGTCCAGATATTGGGTTTATGGAATTGTTTAATAACTTCAAAAAAGTACTTTTGCCAGAACCACTCTCTCCAACTATAAAATTAATTTTACCTTGCTGAATTTTTACGTCATTATAAGTTAAATTGGCTTTGTACTTAACATTACTCGCCTGAAATAACGGTTTATTCACTATAGTTCCCCCTTTTTATTTATATTAAAGTTAATAATAGGCCTATAGCACCAGCGGCACCCACACACCAAAAAACATTAACTTTATACTTTATAATTGAAACAAAACCTACTACTGCAATTAGAAAGGTTGGTACGTCAATTATTGCAGCTGGAAGGAGAGATATAATTGAAGCTAGTATTGATCCTATAACTGCAGCATTTACTCCCTTTAGTGCAGCTTTAACCCATGGGATATCCTTTAATTTTTTTAGGTAGGGTGCTGCAATTAAAATAAATAAAAATGAGGGTAAGAAAATGGCAAAAGTTGATAGTAATGCTCCAATAAATCCAAAAACTTTATAACCAATAAAGGCAGCAGTTATTACTACTGGGCCAGGAGTTACTTGACCTAGTGCTATACCAGCTAAAAATTCCGTTTTAGTTAACCATCCTAATTTAGTTACAACCTCATTTTCTATAAAAGGTATGATAACTAAACCACCACCATAAATAAAGGAGCCAACCTTTACAAAAAATATAAATAGCTCTGAAGGTAAGGCAGCAAATATTAATGGAAAAGCAAATGAATGTAGCTTTTTATCATCTTTGTTTTGAGCAGGATTTGAATATATAAATATGCCGGCTATACCAGCAAAAAGCATTGCAACAATCATATTAAGTTTAAATAAAGTTATTGCAATTGTTGTTAAAACAAAGATAACAAGTTGTGGCTTAGTAATAATTGTCTTCTTATACATATTTAATAAGGCTGAAGAGATTAAGGCAATAACTACTGCATTAATGCCATAGAGTATGCCAGATATGTTTGGGATTCCACCATATTTAAAGTATATATAACTTAACAAGGTAATTATTATAAATGCGGGTAAAATAAAAGCAGTGCCTGCTAAAATTCCACCTAGAATTCCACCTTTAAGATAGCCCATGTATATCCCGAGTTGAGTTGAAGCGGGTCCCGGTAATAGGTTACATACTGCAAGACCATCTAAAAATTCTTCTTTAGTTGACCATTTTCTTTTCTCTACAAGCTCTGAGTCCATCATTGCAATATGTGCCATAGGGCCTCCAAAACCTAATAAACCAATTTTTAAAAAGTAATTAAATATTTCCTTCATGTAAAACGCCTCCTTGACTATAGTATATTCAATTGATAGAATAATATATAAATAGCGAAAATTGATATCTAAGTCAGATATCGAATTACGATATTAAGTAGTGAACTAAGAATATCATAGGAGGAGTTATAATGCAAGAACAAATTATGAGGAAGTTATTTTTGGGATTTATTCATATTCATATACTGCATCATGCTAAAAAGGAGCCTATCTATGGTTCTTGGATGATAGAAGAACTTAAGGAACATGGTTATGAAATAAGTGCAGGAACGCTATACCCTATACTACACAATCTTGAAAAAAATGGTGTTTTAAAAGTGGAGGAGAGAAATGTAGAGGGTAAGATAAGAAAGTACTATTCAATTACCTCTATGGGGGAAGATGTCCTTAAAGAAGCTAGAGCAAAAGCATATGAACTTTTTAAAGAGATAAAGGAGTAATAATTCCTATAATTATAAAAGTAAAAGTATTGTTTATAGAGAATTTAAATGTAAAATAGTGTATTGACAAATTACAAAAAAAGGTGTATTTTATAATTGTAATTAGCACTCAACATTATAGAGTGCTAACAAAATAAAAAATCATAGGAATTGGTACGAAAGGGGTAAATTAAATTGGAAAAGAAACAGTTTAGAGCAGAGTCTAAGAGACTTCTGGATATGATGGTAAATTCAATATATACTCACAAGGATATTTTTTTAAGAGAACTTGTGTCTAATGCTAGTGATGCTATTGATAAAATTTATTATAAGGCGTTAACGGATGATTCATTGACATTCAATAAAGATAATTACTATATTTCAATAGCTTATAATAAAGAAAGCAGAATATTAAAAATCACTGATACAGGTATTGGAATGACACAAGAGGAGCTTAGTGATAACCTTGGAGTTATAGCTAAAAGTGGATCTTTGGCCTTCAAAAAAGAAAATGAATTAAAGGATGGATATGACATAATTGGTCAGTTTGGAGTGGGATTCTACTCTGCATTTATGGTAGCTGATAAGGTTACAGTTATAAGTAAGGCTTTTGGTAGTGATGAAGCTTACAAGTGGGAATCTAATGGTGCAGAGGGATACACAATAGAGCCTTGTACGAAAGATTCTATTGGTACAGAAATTATACTTGAAATAAAAGAAAATACAGAAGATGAAAATTATGATGAGTATTTAGATGAATACAAATTAAAATCTATTATAAAGAAATACTCAGACTTTATTAGATATCCAATTAAAATGGATATGAGTGAGTCAAGACTTAAAGAAGGTAGTGAAACAGAATATGAGGACATTACTGTGCAAAAAACTGTGAACAGCATGGTCCCAATCTGGAGAAAAAACAAGAGTGAACTTACTAAGGAGGATTATGACAACTTCTACTCAGAAAAGCACTATGGGTTTGATAAACCAGCAAAACATATTCATATTAGTGCTGATGGTGCTGTAAGTTATAATGCGATTTTGTATATACCAGAAAAAACTCCTTATGATTTCTATACAAAAGAATATGAAAAAGGCTTAGAGTTATATTCAAGTGGCGTATTAATTATGAATAAGTGTGCAGATTTATTACCTGACTATTTTAGTTTTGTAAAAGGAATAGTAGATTCCGAAGATTTGTCACTAAACATATCTAGAGAAATATTACAACATGATAGACAGCTTAAACTTATAGCTAAAAATATCAAAACTAAAATTAAGAATGAATTAGATACTTTATTGAAGAATGAAAGAGAAAAGTATGAAGATTTCTACAAATCTTTCGGAAGACAATTAAAGTATGGCATTTATAGTGATTTTGGAAGTAACAAAGATGTTCTCCAAGACTTAATAATGTTTTATTCATCTAAAGAGAAGAAAATGGTTACTTTAGCTGAATATGTTTCTAGAATGCCAGAAGATCAAAAGTATATTTATTATGCTGCTGGGGATTCAGTTGAAAGAATTGAGAAATTACCACAAATTGAAATGGTATCAGATAAGGGATTTGAAATTCTATACTTTACGGATGATGTAGATGAATTTGCTATAAGAATGATAATGTCATATAAAGAGAAAGAGTTTAAATCTGTATCAAGTGGGGATTTGGGTATAGAAGCAGAAGAAAAAGAAGACTCTTCTAGCCTTAATGATAAAGAAAGCAGTGAATTATTTGAACAGATGAGTAGCACTTTGTCAGGTAAGGTAAAGGCTGTTAGGGCATCAAAAAGACTGAAAAACTATCCAGTGTGTTTATCAAATGAGGGCGACCTTACAATAGAAATGGAAAAAATATTAAATGCTATGCCTAACAGTGAAAACATAAAGGCAGATAAGGTTTTAGAAATAAACATAAACCATGATATGTTTAAAGCGCTTAAAGAGTCTTTTGAAAAAGATAAGGATAAGTTTGACTTATATACTAATATATTATATAACCAAGCATTGCTTATTGAAGGGTTGCCAATTAGTGATCCGGTTGAATTCACAAACAATGTATGCAAAATAATGGTATAAAATCAAAGCGTTCTTTTAATTAAAAATTATGCATATTTATGAGCTATAAATGGACATTTGTTCATTTATAGCTCATTTTTACTATATGGTAATTATCAACTAAAATGTTACGAAGTCATTATTATTGCAATATAGAAAATTATGATTTAAAGATAGTATACTTACCTACTGGTAACTTACCTTACAAAAAAGTGCATACTTGCAACCGCATACAGGGTAACTTATACTGAGTCTAGATGATAATTTCATACGTTAATTATCAAATGAAAATATAAAAAATTTACATTAAGATTATATATCATTGTGGCGTTCTAATCAAATATAGACACACAACATAGGGGGCGGGAAAAAAATTCTAACTTTGTTGCAGAAAGCAATAATGAGGATGGAGTATATAACGTAATAGCTTCATCAGTAATGAAGTAAGAATATCTATGAATTTAAAATTAGATATTACTATTTACAAAATGTAAAATATAGTATAAAATAATATCATAATAAAAATTGTATAAAATAGCCAGTGCAGGAGGTACTATTATGAATATATGTTTACCTATCGTGCCGGCATTAGTTAGTGGTACTTGCTTCGTACAAGGATAGCTTAAGTGAAAAAAATCTTAAGTTAATATCGGTTATACCTTGTCCGGAGCTAATTACCAGAAATAGCCGATGCTGAAACGTAATAAATAAAGTGAATTTTAAAATCAGTATATATATTAACGGGATAAGTGTGTACATTTTTAAAAACTATTATTCTGTAAGTATATCTTTATTTTGTTATGTTTAATTTAAGGCATCTTTATTTGGTAATTAAGTACGCTTTTGTGTTTGATGTTTTTTTGTCATACTCAATTTTATTAGCGTGTGATTTTAGCTGCGGAAGGCATAGCCATACCGCGGCTTTTTAATTTTATTTTATACAATTTTATGTTGTTAAAATCTAATTGAAATTAAATTATAGTTTTGCATGTCTTAATAAAGATTACAAAGCTATATAGGGGAACAAATTATTTTGAATTTGTTTCTTCTAAATAGGTATGAAAGCTAGAATGCTATTTTTAGCTTGTGTACCTATAAAAGACCGCAGGTATTTTTACTTTGCGGTCTTTTTGCGTTATAAAAAAATATTATAAAAATGGAGGAAAAAGATATGAGTTTATTAGTATTTGAAAACATTATTAAGGAGTATAAGAATCAGAGGGTGTTAAGGGATGTTAATTTAAGAATTGAAAGGGGAGAAAGGGTGGCACTTATTGGCGCCAATGGATGTGGAAAAACAACGCTGCTTAGGATAGCAACTGGGCAAGAAAACGCTGATAGTGGTAGAATGATTGTAGCAAAAAATACAAGGGTGGCATATCTGTCACAAGACATGTGTGAACTAAGAAGTGAAGGGCAAGACTTCAATGCATTGCATTATGAAAAAAGCATACAACTTGAAAATAAAATGAGAGTAATTGAAAAGGATATGGAGGCTGTAAATTGTAACAGCGAAAAGTATTACCGGCTACTGAATAGCTATTCCAATGTTCTATCAGAATATGAAGTCTTAGATGGGTATATTATTGAGAAAAAGATTGCTAAGATTTTAATGGAGCTCGGGTTAAGAAAAGAGGCTTTATCAATCCCTTTAAGCAACTTAAGTGGGGGAGAAAAAATGAGGGTGCTTCTCGCAAGAATGCTATTAAAGGAGCCAGATTTAATTATATTAGATGAGCCAACTAATCATCTCGATATTAATGCAATGGAGTGGCTAGAAGAGTTCCTTAAAAAGTTTGAAGGGGGAGTGCTTTTCGTCTCTCATGATAGATATTTTTTAGAGAGTATTTCAACAAGAATTGCGGAACTTCAGGGAGGAACTATAATTGAAAAAAGTTGCAGTTACTCAAATTTTGTGGAACAAAAAAATATTCTTAGAGAGTATGCGTTGAAGGAAGAGAAAGCTTTAAAGTGGAAGATGAAAAATATAAATATAGTAAATGATGAACTCATAGGGAAAGGGAAAATCAGAACTGCTAAAAGTAGGGCTAAGACAGTTGTTAGAATGAATGAGGAACTTAAGAAAGAGATACAGATTTTAAAAGAAAGGGAACATCTTAAGAAAGATGATGGAATAAAACTAAATTTTAAGGAATTAAAAAAGGTTAGCAAGGATATAGTGTGGGCTGAAGGCTTAGAAAAATCCTTTGGCAATGTTTCTTTATTTAATGGAGCGAACTTTCACATAAGAGGTGGAGAACGCATAGGTATAGTTGGAGCCAATGGATGTGGTAAAACTACTCTGATTAGAATTATTTTAGGTGAAGACAATGATTACAAAGGCTTTGTGAGATTTGGGGAGTGGGTTAAGTATTCATATCTAAGTCAGGACATTAACTTTCAGGATGATGAAAGAACTATATTTGAGGAAATATTGTCTAAGAAAGAAATGAATGAAAATTTGATAAGAGACCATTTAAGTCCTTTTAAATTTTATGGAGAGGACTTATATAAGAAAATAAAAATTTTAAGTGGTGGAGAGAAGCTAAGATTATATCTAGCTTGCATAATTTTAGAGGATTCTGACTGCCTTATATTAGATGAACCAACTAATCATCTAGATATTAATGCAAGAGAAGCCGTAGAAAAGGCCATTATGGAATTTAAAGGAACGGTCATTGCCATTTCTCATGATAGGTATTATCTAAATAACTGTGTAAACAGGATTTTAGAAGTTACATCAGAAGGTAAGATTATTTCTTATAATGGAAATTATGATTTTTACAAAAATACTAAAAAAATAAAATTAGAAACTAAATCAAGGGATACTGAATCGGTGGTATTGAATAGTAAAAAACAAG
>CALJTN010000124.1 GCA_937976175.1 uncultured Clostridiaceae bacterium
TATATATGTACTCTCCTTCACGCCCGGAGTCTGTACAAACATAGATTTTATCAATATCTTCGCGGATTAGTTGATTCTTCACTATGTTAAATTGTTTTTTTACTCCATCTATAACTTCATATTTATATACCTTCGGTAAAAAGGGCAAAGAATTCAAAGACCATTTCTTAAGTTTTTCATCATATTTCTCAGGGTAGCTCATATTAACAAGATGACCTACACACCAGGTAACAACGGCTCTATCAGACTCTATATAACCATCTAATTTTCTCCCATTTATTTTTAAGGCTTTGGCAAACTCTGCAGCAACACTTGGTTTTTCTGTAATAAATAATGCCTTACTAATAAATACCACTCCACTTCCGTTAAATTACATTAATAATACTATATTAAAATGTCCTTTATAATTATTCTAAAAAATCTATTATACCATTATCTATACACCTATTTCAAAGAAAATTAACTCCTTACCATAAATGTATAGTATTAAAGACCCTTCAGATATTTTATTAAATCTTCTCCTAAGGTTTTTGTAAACTTGCCCTTATCTAATTTGAAGTATTGTGCCTCAGGGGCCTCAGCTCTTATTAGCTCTACTAAGGTGGCATGACAAGTAAGTACAAAAATCTGATGTGTCTTTGAAAGTGCCGTTAAAGCCTTAACTGTATTTTTAGTGTGTGCTATATCAAAATTAACAAAAGAATCATCAAGTATCACTGGTAGACTAGGTTCAATTTCTTTTATTCTGCTTATACGAACTGCCAAAAACAATTGCTCTTTTGTACCCCTACTTAACTCTTTTGAACTCTCCTTGACGCTTTTATCACTTAGCACAGTTTTAAAATCACTTTGCATTAAATCTTCCATAGGAATAATATCTTTATATTCTCCAGAGGTTATTTCACTTAAAACGTCACTAGCTCCTTTTAATAGCTTATCCTTGGTGTTTATTAGAAATCTTTCTCTAATCTTTTCTAAAAACAAGGCTGCTGTATTATAAACAGCATATTTTTCTGCCAGTGGTCTTAGTTGTACTCTTGCTTCTCTAATTTCTTGCTCATATTGGATTTGCCTTTCATCAGAATTTAAGGCTTGTATTTCATCTTTCAAGGTTTGTTTTTCATTCTTTAAGGTATCGAGTTTTCCTACTAATACTTTAATTTTACCATTCAAAATCTCATAATCGTAATTGAGTTCATCAACACTAAGATACTGCTTATACAAAGCTTCAAGAATTTTTAATAACATTACATTTTCATCTTGGAGCTTTTCCTTTTCCTCTTGAAGCACTGCAAGTTCTTCTTTATCCTCACATAGTATATTTTTTATGCGCTGGCTTTTTATCCCCTGCAGTAACTTCTCCTGAATAATCTTTAACTCTGCCTGCATGCTTATATAATGTATATATTTTTCACCTAGATTAATATAATTTTCTATAGCTAAAACTATGTCCTCTAATGAGCTAACCTCTAAGAACTTAAATATTTCCTGCTCTAACAGGCTCAATTTTGAAAAGCTCTTTTCAGTTTTTTCCCCTAGTAGCAGATACTTATATAAGTCTTCTACCTTTAGCAGCATACTACTAGTAATGCTTTGAATATTATCCAGGTTCATTTCCTCCAAATTCTTAATATTAAAAATAGTAAACTTATTAAGTAGCTCATTAATACTATTTAAAGCTCCACTGAGGTTATTAAACTCATTGTTTAGCTTTTTCTTTAAGGAATTACACCCAGAAATTTCGTCCTTTAAAAAAGCTGCCACTTTAAAATAATCTTTAATCCCCTCTTCCGAAACTCTTCCATCAAGCTTTAAAACATCTCTATACCCGTCCATTATATTGTTCACTTCTTTTGAAGCTTCCTCTAATCTTTTTGCCTCCTCAGAAGTTTTATTAAAAATCTCCTTTAGGCTATTTATTTGAGCCTTTACTTCCACATTCCTATTTGTGATTAGTTTGCTATTTGAGTAGTTTATAAATAAATATAAGGCTGCACCTAGCCCTCCAATTATTATTAATGAAGCTCCCAGAAGTCTATCTATAAAAGATAATCCAAGTCCTAAAACTACAAAGAGTAAAGTAAAATAAAAATACTTTTTCATAGGAACTATAGAATTATCAGGTTCAGTTTGTTTTTCTAGAATTTCTCTTTGAATTTTTAGCTCCTCAATTCTTTTATTACACTCTATTCTTGACCCTTCTATACTTCTGAATTTTTCAACATCCAGTGCTAAAATTCCTTGTTGCACCTCATCACAATTAATCTCTGCTATATCCTTAAAGCTAGTCCAGTTATCGTTAGCCTTCTTAATTTTATTTATTAGTGTTTGTGTTTTTTCGTAACATTCATTTTTTATAACAAGTACATTTTTGCTCATTTCCTTAAGGCCTGATAGACCATTGTAAAAGCTACTAATAGTTGCCTTATTTTCAAGAAGTAGATTTTTAGTAAGGCTATCTCTTGAAGCTTCCCTTTGAAATTCATAGTTGTGACTATTATACTGTTCTAACTCTTTATTATATTGAGCTTTTAAAGTCTTAGCTTTTTCTATATTATATTGTTTTATATCTTCTAGTCTAAAAGAATACTTTTGAATCTCTGCCTCCAGATTCTTTTTACTTTCATTTAGCTCGTAATTATGCTTTAGCATCTCTAATTTAATTATATCGTTATTACTATCTTCAAGTTCCCTTTCTACTGAAATTATGGTATTCTCAAGCTGCCATAAGAGATTTTTCTTTTGCAAAAAAGTATCTAATAGTGATATAGATTTTTTCCTTCCTTCTACAGCTTTTTTAATATTTTCTGCCAAGGGCTTAAACATTTTGGTATAGGGATTCCCCCTTGTACCACCAATTACATTAGCCTTTTCCCTTAATTCTTTAGCTAGCACTGGTATTTTTACAATGTGCTTAAAGCCTGCTCCAAGTAGCATAGACTGAAGGTTACTATCTTCCTTGTCCGAACTCTTATTGAGCTCATCAAGACTTATGGTAAAGAGTTCTCTATAGGTTGCCTTATCTATATTATATAATCCTCTATTAGTGTGGTTCCCTGTGGCATTTTTATAAACTATCTCTGGAGTACTAAAGCCTTTTAAGAGTACCTTTGCCTCGCCGCCATCTTCCAGTTTCAAGTCACTTCGCACATCATATTGAAATTTAGCTGGTGGCAGATTACTACTTTGAGTAAATCCAAAGGGTATATTTCTAAGTATCTGCATTAAGCTAGTTTTGCCAGACCTATTTGCTCCCCCAATAACTATTATGCCACTTCCTAGGTCTTCTAATTTTTCACCTTGAAATATTCCAAAATCTCTAATATCCAGTTGTGTTATTTTCAACTCCTCACCACCTTACATTATTTCTAAAGCCTCTGCTAATTTTTCAGTAAGCAGTTCCTTAGCTTGAGCTATAATATCCTCAAGAGTTTCTTCATCAAAATGAAACTTATCCTCTTCTATATTTTCTGTATAAACTTGTTCTTTCCAAATAGAACCCAAACTTTTCAGTAACTGATTTTTATACTGTGAGTCTGATCTACATAAACTAATTACTTCCTCTAGATCCTGAAAAATAGAGTTTTGCATTTTCAGACTTTCAAAGTCTTTCATAGGAGAGGTAGTCCTAAATATTATAGAATCTATCCACACAAAATATTTTTCTATGTTGATTTCTTCATTTAAATTTTCTATGAGCTGCTTATAATCTTCTTCCTTCATATGAGCTATTTTGGGGTGCAGCTCGGTTCTTCCTTTTATTATTAATTGAAGAAGATAACCTTTAAAGTCCTGCTTTAAAGCTTCCCTTAAAGGTTTAATTTCCCTAGGGATTTCAGGTACATCATAGGTTAAACTACTGATATTTTCTAATACCAATTGGAGTAAATCACTGTAATTTTCTACTGCACTTTCTTCATCTATTATTATTTCTACCCTTTTGTATACAACTGCTGCTATAGGTAAGAACTCCATATTAATAATTTCTTTCGCATTTACCTCAACGTAGAAAACTCCACCTACTCCCGGCTCTCCCATATCCCGTCCTTGTGGGATCCCTGGAAAGGCTATAATAGGCTTCCTATCACTTAAAATGCTGGGCTTATGAATATGTCCTAGTGCCCAATAATCTATATTCGGTACCTTTTTAAGTTCCTCTAAAGTGCAGGGAATATAATTTTTATTATCACCCTCTAGAGCAGTGTGGAGCATAGCAATATTAAAAACATTATTGTCTAATAAATAGTTCTCATAAGTTTTTTCTTTTTCAGCTCGATGCTTATAGGATTTCCCTACAAGCTTTGCTATGATTTCCCCGTCTTTATAAACCTCATGGCTTTCTACTTTATCTGAGCTTAAAATATGAACATTCAAAGGCAGCGCAAAGAGTTCTTCCTTTTCATTTGTAGCATCATGATTACCATAAATAACGTATACACTTATATTTTTTTCACTTAACCCTCTGCACTGATTGATAAAAAATCTATTTCCCCTTACGGATCTTAAATAACTGTCATAAAGGTCCCCACAAAGCAATATAAAATCCACCCTACATGAAATAGCTTTATTGCATATTTTCTCAAAGCCATCATATACAGCGCTCTTACACAGCTCCTGTACTTCCTTCTGTGGACTTCCATTTATATTGAGAAAGGAACCTAAATGCACATCTGCAGCATGAATAAACCGAAATGTTCCACTCATTACTTTTTCACCACCTAATTTTCATATATCTAATACTGATATTTTACCATAAAAGAACAAAAGTTTATATTAGTAGAACGTTACAGTAAAAATTTATTAGGCGGAGCCTTTGGTTTTTAAGTTAT
>CALJTN010000125.1 GCA_937976175.1 uncultured Clostridiaceae bacterium
TTTTGTAGATCAAATTGAATACTTACCTGCTGTACACCTCCATCAGAAAAGACTCCTCTATATCTACCATCTTTATAGTCTTGAAGGGCTCTACTTGGCTCACCAGCTGGTGTATAAGTTCCTCTGTTTAAGCCATCTGTAATTGAAGAAAGTACTTTATTAGACCTAACAGTTGCTCCTGTAAAAGTGTCAATGTTATCTATAAAGTTAGCAGGCTTGTGTAAATCGAAGATAGTTTCAAGGGGTTTGCCATCTAGATATTTTAAAATTTGTTGGTTCTGTAACAATACTGGATATTTTTCATGACCTTCTTTTATTTGACGATAGTCAATACCACCATAAAATAAATGTCTATAGCTTAAATTTTTAAGAGTATTGTTTTGTAAATCGAATTGAATACTTACCTGTTGTACACCGCTATCAGAAAAAACACCTCTATATCTACCGTCTTCGTAATTTCCAAGGGTTCTGCTGAATTCACCAGCTGGCACGTAAACTCCTCTATTTAAAGCATCTTGCATTGCAGAGAGAATTTTACTTCCTCTAACGGTAGCTCCTGTAAAGCCATCAATATTTGTTACAATATTACCTGGAGTATAAAGATCATACATTGATTCAACTGGTTTACCTTCTAAATATTTTAAAATTTGTTGATTTTGTAGAAGTATTGGATATTTTTCATTGCCTTCTTTTGTTTGAAGATAATCAGTCCCCTTATAGAATAAATGTCTGAAGCTTAGACTTTTAAGAGTATTGTTTTCTACGCGGAATTGGATACTTACCTGTTGTACACCATCATCACTATAAGTACCTCTATATGTACCATTGTCATAGGTTAATCCTTTCCCCACTATTCCTTGTGTTTCCTTAACAAATCCTGCCATAGGGATTAGTAATGATAAAATCATTACTATAACTGATACTTTAGCCAACCTTTTTTTCATGTAAATTCCTCCTCTTGAATAATCAGTAATGATCATTATTTTATGCTTTAAATTCTTCTTTCCAACCATGAAGTATTAAATTCTCATATTATTATGTAGTTTTAAAACTTTACAGTGAGGAAAGTTAATACTTATTAAAAATTCTGGTAATGAATTTCAAAAACACTTGATAGTTATTCTCACGTTTATTATTATATCTAATAAAGCTTACCTTGTCTACTCTATTTTTCTATTTATAGAAGATATTTAACAGGGTACAGAATGAATAAGACTCAAGTTTCTGGTTTTATTTTATAGCTTTAATATTATTTGTAATGCTTGTCTTAGCTGTAATTCAAGCTTTTGCATTCTAAGAACATGAGGCCTTGTATTTGATGTCACTCACAAATACAAGGCCTCTCTTCATAATCTGTTTCCTAAAGGTATGCTATTCAATTTCATTTTCATCTTAGCCCAGTGCTGTAAACAGCTCCCGAAGAGAGCTTTCATTAACAAATTTACATATCACCTTTTCTTATCATTCTTCCAGCCGAAATTCGGCTAAAAACACCACTAGCAAGTTGTATCTTCCCATTTACCAAAACATACTCTATTCCTGCTGGGTATGCTGCTGGCTTCTCATGAGTGGCTTTATCAATAATCTTTTCATATTTTATAGTAAAAAAAAGCCCCTTAAACAAACAGTTAAGGAAACTCTTTAAATGTGCTAATTAATAAGTCCTCTAGTTCATGCATTTTTCCATAGATATTACTCTATTAGCTCATTTGGCAATTGTTGGACGATGGGCAACAAAAATTACAGTTCTCTTTTCTACTTCACTAATCAAATTGTCTAACAATATATTTTCTGTTTCTGAGTCAATAGCAGAGGTGCCTTCATCTATAAGGAGTATAGATGACTCCTTTAGGAGAGCTCTCGCTATAGCAATTCTTTGTCTTTCACCTCCTGATAGGGTAAGACCACGTTCTCCTATTATAGTGTTGTACCCTTGGGGCTTACTTACTATAAAATCATGGGCGCATGCTTTTTTAGTAGCTTCATATATTTCTTCCATTGTAGCTTTAGGGTTTCCAATCTTTAAATTTTCTAAAATTGTTCCCTTAAAAAGGTAGGGCTCCTGTGGTACATATGCTACATTATTCCGTAAAACTGACATGTTAGTAGCCTCTCCACACCAAAGGATATTTCCAGACTCTAAGGACAATAGTCCTGTTAATATTTTAGACAGAGTTGACTTACCTGTGCCACTTTGCCCTTCCAATATGAGCAATTCATTTTTCATAATTTTTATATTGATTCTTGTAAATATTGATTCTCTATCATTATATGAAAAGCTACCATCCCTAATAGTAATTAACTCATCTCTACATATATAGGAGTCTGAACACTCATACTCTCCAGGTTTCTCTTGCTTCTCCTCGAATAATTCAAATATACGGGCGGATTTTGCTAATTGTATCTTTATTCCAAAACCATAGTTTCCAAATGCTACAAACATATCTATAATACCCTCCTGTAGCATTATAGCTGCAAATACAGATCCAACATCTAAGGTCCCTGTAGATATCATATATGCTCCAATACATAAAACTCCAAGAAAGTTTAAAGTGCTAATTGTGTAGGTTAATGCATCCCTT
>CALJTN010000126.1 GCA_937976175.1 uncultured Clostridiaceae bacterium
GTTAAATTACCAATAGTAGTAGCTGGGAATAAAGTAGCAAGCGATGAAATAAGACGAGTATTCACTGAAGCTGAAATGTATTTTAGCGTTACTGAGAATGTAATGCCCAAATTAAATGAGTTAAATGTGGAGCCCGCCAGAGAAGAAATTAGAAAAGTCTTTATGGAAAAAATAATAGATGCTAAGGGACTTAGGAACGCAGAGGATTTTGTAAAAGGTATTTTAATGCCAACACCAGCAGCTGTTCTAAAGGCTGCAAGGGTACTTAGTGAAGGCAGTGATGAAGAACGTGGCTTAGGGGACTTAATGGTTATTGACATTGGTGGGGCAACTACAGATGTACATTCTATCGCAGAGGGAGAACCTACTAAGGCTGGAGTTAACACAAGAGGTCTAGAAGAACCTTTTGCTAAAAGAACTGTGGAAGGTGATCTTGGTATGAGGTATTCTGCAGTTTCTCTTAGAGAAGCAGCTGGTAGCAGAAAGATGAGAAAATACCTAGGTGACACAGAGAGAAAGATTGATATTGATGCAAATTGTAAATATAGAATAGAACATATAAAAATGGTTCCTATTACTAAAGAAGAAATACATTTTGATGAGGCTATGGCAAAGGTAGCTACAGAGTTATCCATGGAAAGACATGTAGGTACTATTGAAAGCGTATATACCCCTATGGGAGCTATGTACACTCAAATAGGGAAAGATCTTATGGAAGTAAAGTACGTTATAGGTACAGGTGGAGTATTAGTGCATAGCGATAATCCACAGGATATCTTAAAGGCAGGTGCCTTTAGTGCAGAGAATCCAGCGTATTTAAAGCCCCGTAATGCAAGGTATTTAATTGATAAAACTTATATATTATCGGCTATGGGTTTATTGTCTAAGGATTATCCAGATAAAGCAGTTAGAATTATGAAAAAGTATTTAGTGAAAGTATAATTACTAGGAGGTAATTTCAGTGGAATTAAGAAATAAAAAATGGACCAATGAAGAGTTCTTTGAGGTTAGAAAAGAAGTATTAAATCAATGGCCAACAGGTAGTGAGGTAGATTTAGAAGAAGCTATAGAATACAATAAGAAGATTCCTGATCACAAAAATTTTGCGAAAAAATTAGTAAAAGCTAAAGAAGAGGGTATAACATTAGCACAACCAAGAGCAGGTGTTGCGTTAATTGATAAACATATTGAATTATTAAACTTCTTAGAGCAGCAAGGTGGAGCAGATTTACTACCATCAACAATAGATAGTTATACAAGACAAAATAGATATGATGAATGTGAAATAGGAATAAAGGAAAGTATAAAAGCAGGAAGATCTCTACTAAACGGTTTCCCAGGAGTTAACCACGGAGTTAAAGGCTGTAGAGAGGTTTTTGAAGCAATAAATGTTCCACTTGAATCAAGACACGGTACTCCAGATGGAAGATTACTTGCTGAAATAACTCATGCGTCAGGTTGGACTTCAAATGAAGGTGGTGGTATTTCTTACAATATTCCTTATGCTAAAAGTGTAACCCTAGCAAAAACAATTTTAGATTGGCAATATTGTGATAGACTTGTTGGTTTCTATGAAGAACAAGGAATATCAATAAATAGAGAACCTTTTGGACCATTAACAGGAACTTTAGTTCCACCTAGTACTTCAAATGCAGTTGCAATAATTGAAGCACTACTTGCTGCAGAGCAAGGAGTTAAAAATATTACAGTTGGATATGGACAGTGTGGAAATTTAATACAAGACGTAGCAGCTATACGAGCTTTAGAAGAACAATGCGATGAATACTTAAAAGCTAATGGATATAAAGATGTGTACTTAACAACGGTAATGCATCAGTGGATGGGGGGCTTCCCAGAAAATGAAGCAAAAGCTTTTGGAGTTATATCTACGGGAGCAGCAGCAGCGGCACTTGCAGGAGCAACAAAAGTAATAGTTAAAACTACTCACGAAGCTGTGGGCATTCCTACTAAAGAAGCTAATGCTGAGGGAATAAGAGCTACAAAAATGACTTTAAACTTATTAAGAGGTCAAAAAATGCCTATGTCTGAGGACCTAAGAACAGAGATGCAAGTAATAAAAGCTGAAACAAAGTGCATGATAGATAAGATGTATGAAATTGGAAAAGGCGACCTTGCTATAGGAGCAGTTAAAGGCTTTGAAATGGGAATTATTGATGTGCCCTTTGCACCAAGTAAATATAATGCTGGTAAAATGATACCTGCAAGAGATAATAATGGGGCAGTAAGATACCTTAAGTTCGGAAATCTTCCATTTACAAAGGAATTAATAAATTTCAATATGAAAAAACTTGAAGATAGAGGAAAATTCGAAAATAGAGAAGTGGGATTCCAAATGACTATAGATGATATATTTGCAGTTGGAAAAGGAGTACTTGTTGGAAGACCAGAGAAGAGATAAATACTTGGAAGTTACATTCTAAATTTATAGAAAGCTAGGCTTAACAATTGATAATTGTTAAGTACCTATAAGGAATGCAGGAGGCTTAACGATTGATCATTGTTAAGTACTTATAAGGAATACATGGGGGTATATTATGAAAATTATTGATGTGGTATGTTCAGCAGGAAGAACAGGATTTTACTTTGATGACCAAAGAGCTATAAAAAAAGGTGTAGAACATGATGGATTTACATATGTAGGCGAAGCAGTAACAGAAGGGTTTTCATCTGTTAGACAAGCAGGAGAATCAATATCAGTAATGTTTATTCTTGAAGATGGTCAAGTAGCTCACGGAGATTGTGCAGCAGTACAATATTCTGGAGCTGGTGGCAGGGATCCATTATTCCTGGCAGAAGATTTTATACCAGTTATAGAGAAAGAAATAGCACCAAAATTAATAGGTAGGGAGCTAGAAAGCTTTAAAGCATTAGCAGAAGAGTTTGATCACATGTTAGTTAATGGGGAAAGGCTTCATACCGCAATAAGATATGGAATAACGCAGGCTATTCTTGATGCTGTAGCAAAGGCTAAAAAAGTAACTATGGCAGAAGTTGTACGTGAAGAATACAATACGGGAGTAGATATTAAAAGAATTCCTATATTTACACAATCCGGGGATGATAGATATAATAACTCAGATAAAATGATAATAAAAGGTGCAGACGTAATGCCTCACGCACTAATAAACAACGTAGAAGAGAAATTAGGACTTAAGGGTGAAAAGCTACTTTCTTACGTTAAATGGTTAAGTGATAGAGTATTAAAATTAAGAACTACTGCAGATTATAGCCCAGTATTTCACATAGATGTATATGGAACAATAGGAGTTGCATTTGACTATAATATAGAGGCTATGGCTGATTATTTAGCAACACTTGAGGAAGCTGCAAAGCCATTCCATTTAAGAATTGAAGGACCAATGGACGTTGAGCACAGAGAAAGACAAATGGAAGCTTTAAGAGATTTAAGAGTAGAGCTTGATAATAGAAATATTAATGTAGAACTTGTTGCAGATGAATGGTGTAATACATATGATGACGTAGTATTATTTGCAGATAATAAAGCAGGTCACATGCTTCAAATAAAAACACCGGACCTAGGTGGAGTTAATAATATTATTGAAGCAATATTATATTGCAAGAAACTAGGGGTAGGAGCATACTGTGGCGGAACCTGTAATGAAACCAATAGATCCGCAGAAGTATGTACAAATATAGCTATTGCCTGTGGCGCAGATCAATGTTTAGCAAAACCAGGTATGGGTGTAGATGAAGGGTACATGATAGTTAACAATGAAATGAATAGAGTTATAGCTCTAGTTAATAGAAAAAGATAATTTAAATAATGGATTTGGGGAATAATTACCTTATAAAGGCGGTTTATTTAAACTGCCTTTTCCCATATTGAAATATTGACGTTAATATTTCAACGCCCAAGGTGATAAACAGCCTGGAAGATGATGAAATAAAAGGAGGGTAACAATGAAAGAAATAAATGTAGCTGAAATAACAAAAACTATAAAAAAATTATGTATAGATGCTAATTACTATCTTTCTGATGATATAAGAAATCAATTATTAAAGGCTAAAGAAAAGGAAAGCTGGGACACAGCTAAAGGTATCTTAGATAATATTTTAATAAATGCAGATATAGCTAAAAATGAAAAAATGCCAATTTGTCAAGATACTGGTATGGCTTGTGTATTCATAGAGCTTGGACAAGATGTGCATATAGTAGGTGGAGACCTATCAGAAGCCATTAATAAGGGTATAGCAGAAGGCTATGAAGAGGGTTTTTTAAGGAAATCAGTAGTTAAAGACCCAATTGACAGAGTAAATACAAAAGATAACACTCCAGCAGTTATATATTACGATATAGTGACTGGAGATAAACTTAAAATAACTGTAGCCCCAAAAGGCTTTGGTTCAGAAAACATGAGTCAGATTAAGATGTTAAAACCTTCCGATGGCCTTGAAGGGGTTAAAGAGTTTATTTTAAAGGTAGTAGTGGAAGCTGGTCCTAACCCATGTCCACCTATAGTAGTAGGAGTAGGCATAGGGGGAACTTTTGATAAGGCGGCAAGTCTTGCTAAAAGAGCAGTAATAAGGCCTACAGAGGAGCCAAACTCAAATCCTTTCTATGCAAATCTTGAAAAAGAGCTTACAGAAGAAATAAATAAGTTAGGCATAGGACCTCAAGGCTTTGGGGGAAGAACCACTGCATTAGCTGTTAATATTGAAACTTATCCAACTCATATAGCGGGCTTACCTGTGGCAGTAAATATAAATTGTCATGCTACAAGACATGCTGAAGCCGAGTTATAAGGAGAAAGGGAGGAACGTATTATGGAGAAAAGAATAACTACGCCACTTACAAAGGATAAGGTTAAAGATTTAAAAGCTGGAGACAGTATACTATTATCTGGTGTTATATATACGGCTAGAGATGCAGCTCATAAAAGACTAGTGGAGCTTATAGATAAGGGCGAAGAGCTTCCAATAGATCTTAAAGATGCAGTTATATATTATGTTGGACCAACTCCAGCAAAGCCAGGAATGGCACTAGGCTCAGCGGGGCCAACTACTAGTTATAGAATGGATGCCTACACACCAAAGCTTCTAGAAAAAGGCTTAAAGGGAATGGTAGGTAAGGGCCTTCGTTCTGGGGAGGTGGTAGATTCTATGATTAAAAATGGTGCTGTATACTTTGCAGCTATTGGTGGAGCCGCAGCGCTAATAGGTAAATGTGTAAAAAAAGCAGAAATAGTAACTTATGAGGATTTAGGATCTGAAGCTATAAGGAGACTTGAAGTAGAAGATTTACCTATAGTTGTAGTAATAGATAGTGAAGGTAATAACCTGTATAAACAAGGACAAAAAGCATATTTAGAAAGTATAAAATCATGATTTAAGTTTAGTGTGAGGTGATACCATGGAAATCAATAAACCATCTAAAGCAGGGACAATGGAATCTAATGATATGTATGTAATGCTTATGCCAAACCCAGAGGGCGGTATTGAAATAAATCTTCAAAGTATTGTTATGAAACAATTTGGAGAAGAGATAAAAAGAGTAATAATAGATACACTTAAGGAATTACAAGTAGAAAATGTTATAGTTAATGCTCACGATAAGGGTGCATTAAACTATACAATAAAAGCTAGAATAGAAACTGCTATAAAAAGAGCTCAGTAAGAGGTGAATTATATGAAAAGGTTAAGAAGAACTATGCTTTTTATGCCAGGGAATAACCCAGGAATGCTTCAAAATGCAGGAATTCTTGGAGCAGATTCAATCATATTAGATTTAGAGGATGCTGTAAGTCTAACAGAAAAGGACAGTGCTAGGATTTTGGTGCGGGAAGCAATAAAAAATATAGATTATAGTAATGTAGAAGTAGTAGTAAGAATAAATCCCTTTACTACAGAATTTGCAAAAAAAGATATTGATGTAATAGCAAGAGTGGGCCCTGATGCACTAATGATACCAAAGGCCACAGAAGAAGAACTTAAGGATATAAATGAAATTCTTATAAATATTGAAATTGAAGAAGGCTTTGAAAAGGGAAGTATAAAATTATTTCCAATAGTGGAAACAGCCTATGGTGTTGAAAATGTTTATAGTATAATAAAATCTTCAAATAGAATAGCAGGAATTCTGCTTGGAGGCGAGGATTTAACTTCAGATTTAGGGATTAAGAGAACAAAAGAAGGAGAAGAAGTCTTTTATGCAAGAAATAGGGTAGCAATTGCTTGCAGAGCTATGAAGGTAGATTCAATAGATACTCCCTTTACAGATACCAATGATTTAGAAGGCTTAGAGAAAGATACTTGGAAAGCCAAAAGCTTAGGACTTACAGGAAAGGCAGCAATAAACCCAAGGCAAATTGATGCTATTCATTCTGTGTATGCTCCCACTGCAGAAGAAATAAAGCATGCTAAAAGAGTGTTAGAGGCTATGGAAGAAGCAGAAGCAGAAGGAAAAGGAGTATTCTCCTTAGATGGAAAAATGGTAGATGCTCCAATCATAAATAGAGCTAAAAACACAGTAGAACTGGCAAGAATTTTGGGTCTTGGATAAAAGTATCTCTAAAATTGTTAAGAAAGCTAATTCAGTGAATTAGTTAATTGAGGTGATAATGATGAAAAATATATTAGGTAGAGAAATCCCAGAGTATATAGAAGGCTATGGAAAAGTGACTTCCTTTCAAGGTGCATTTGAACATACAGGCATGAAAGTGAAAAGGGAAGTAAAAGTAAATGCAGTAACTCCAAATGACCAAAAAGTTTTACATAATATAGAGGAAGTTTTAGAGAAGGTGGGTATAGCGGATGGTATGACAGTTTCATTCCATCATCATTTAAGAAATGGCGATCATGTACTGAATTTGGTGGTAGAGGCTATGGCAAAGAGAGGAATAAAGAATATTACTATTGCAGTAAGCTCTATTTTTCCAAATCATGCACCTTTAATTGAGCATATCAAAAATGGCGTAGTTACTAAAATAGTGACAAATTATATGTCAGGTCCTGTGGCACAAGAAATTTCAAGGGGCATACTAAAAACACCAGTGACAATGCACACCCATGGTGGAAGAGCTAGAGCAATAGAAAGTGGAGATTTACATATTGATGTAGCTTTTATAGCAGCGCCTACAGCAGATACCTATGGAAATATTAATGGGTTGTATGGTAAATCAGCTTGTGGAGCTCTAGGCTATGCAGTATCAGATGCGGAATGTGCAGATAGGGTTGTAGCAGTAACGGATAATTTAGTACCTTATCCAACTTGCCCTATAGAAATTAGTCAGATATATGTAGATTATGTTGTGAAGGTAGATTCCATTGGTGATCCAGCTGGAATAGTATCAGGTACTACAAAGATAACCAAAGACCCAGTGGGGCTTAAGATAGCTAAAATGGCCAATGAGGTTATGATAGCTTCCGGACTTG
>CALJTN010000127.1 GCA_937976175.1 uncultured Clostridiaceae bacterium
ATGTGTAAATCTTGCTCCTACTGCAAATAAGATAATTACAGTCACAATCATTATAACAGATGCGATACTCAAGTTTGGTTCTAACAAAATTAAACCTGCATAAAATCCTGAAACTAATAGGTATGGAACTATACCTTTTAAAAATTCTTTAACTCTCTCTCCCTTTTGGTCTAAACTCCTAGCCATATATAATACTATAGCATATTTTGCAATTTCCGAGGGTTGAAAAGATGCAAATCCCAATTGAATCCACCTCTTAGCGCCGTTAATTGGCGGAAACGCAAGTACAACAAGCAAAAACAGTACCGTAACTACCATTATAATACCAGTATACTTTTTTATAATATGATAATCAATTTTAATTGCTGTAACCATAAACACCGAGCCAATGCATGCCCACAGCAGTTGTTTTTTCAAATAGTATTCTGGGTCATTTAATTTGAAAGCCGAAGTATATGAGCTAGCACTATAAACCATTACTACTCCTATAGCCACAAGGAGCATTATGGTTGCAAATAATACAAAGTCTATTTGTCCCATTTTAACTGTGGATTTTTTCATGTTATATCCTCCTTAGACACTAATATGGAAAGGATAGAAATCCAATTAAACATAAAATTACTGTTACAATAGAGAATACTGCAACAACCTTAGTTTCGTGCCACCCAAGTAGTTCAAAATGATGATGAATTGGGGACATTTTAAATACTCTCTTTCCTGTAGCCTTAAATACTAAAACTTGAATAATAACAGAGAGAGCTTCTAAAACATATACTCCACCTACAATAATAATTAATAGTGGTAATTTTAGTATCATACCAACTGCAGCTACTGCGCCACCAAGTGCCAGTGACCCCATATCCCCCATAAAAATTTGCGCTTTATAGGAATTGAATTTTAAAAACCCTAGCAATGCACCGGCAAGGGCAGCACAGAATATTGCAAGGGTAGAATGAAACATCATATTACTAACCAAAGCAAAGAATGTCATAACTACAATGGTAACTGAAGTAGCCAGCCCATCTAAACCATCTGTCAAATTAACTGAATTTGTAGTTGCTGCAAAATATATGATGATAAAAGGTACATACCAAACACCCAAATCTATGCTTCTATTAAAAAATGGTATTACCATATCTGTTCCTATTTTAAGTGAGGAGTAATATCCAACTAAACCTGAAACTACTACTAAAAGTAACATCTTTTGTTTTGAAGTAAGGCCCTCATTCTTTTTACGTGTTATTTTTAGCAAATCATCAATAAGTCCTATTAAACCAAAAGCTATAAAACAATATAAAGCAATCATAGCTTCATCATTTGTGTGTCTAACAATAATCAACATTGTAATTATTGTTGAAATCATAAATATAATACCACCCATAGTAGGTGTTCCTGCTTTTCTGAGGTGACTTTTAGGTCCTTCTTCCCTTATATTTTGACCGAACTTAAGCTTATGTAGCATTGGAATTAGCAGGGGACCTTGCATAATTGATAATAAAAATGCAATTAAAACTGAATAAATAATTAAACTCATTTTTCTATCACCTCTTTAGCATTTAAATTCTTTAGAGAATTTATATCCTCTAAAGCACTGACTATACTCTCAAGCTTCATATATCTTGAAGCTTTAACCAAAACCACATCATTTTTAGATATGGTTCCCTCTAGAAAGGAAACTACTTCATTATAGGTTTCAAAACTTCTATATTTATTTATATCATTAAATCCTTCTTTATATGCCTCATTAAATTCACCTAGAGTAATTAATAAGTCAATATTTTTTAGCTTTGCATATTCTGCAACTTGTTTATGTGCCTCAAATGCACTATCTCCCAGTTCCTTCATAGTACCAAGCACTGCAATTTTCGATTTTCCGCTAATATTACAAAGTACATCAATGGCAGCTACCATTGAATCTGGACTAGCATTATAGCAATCGTTGATTATAGTAAACTTTGTACCCTTTATTATATCTAGACGCATGGAGGTAGCCTCTAATCTTTTAAACCCTTTAGCAATTTCATTATAGTTCATACCCATTGTTCGAGCACAAGCTATAGCTAGCAAAGAATTCAGTATATTATGCCTTCCAGGTACATTAACCTCAATAGTGTTATTTATTAATTCCCCCTTTTCCATTATATTAAAGGTTATTTTACTTTCTTCAATATTTAAATCACAAGCTCTAAAACTAGACTCCGAATCAATTCCTGTTTTTATAAGTTTATAATTTGATGGAGTTATACCTTCTAATAAATCGTTGTCTGAATTTACAATTAAAACACTGTCTTTCGTAAAGAAGTCTGTTATTTCCATTTTAGCCTTTAAAATATTTTCTCTTGTTTGAAGATTTTCAATATGAGACATTCCAATATTAGTAATGATAGCAATGCTAGGCTTTGCAACCTCACACAAGTTATGAATTTCACCAAAACCACTCATGCCCATTTCCAGCACAGCAACGTCATAACTTTTATCTAACTTAAATATCATCATAGGTAGTCCTATTTCATTGTTGAAATTTCCTAAAGTTTTAAAAACCTTGAATTTTTCAGCCAGTACCGCTGCAACCAAATCCTTGGTGGAAGTTTTTCCTGTAGAACCAGTGATTCCAATTACTTTAAGGTTTAGCTTATTTAGGTAAACCTTCGCAAGCCGAAGTAATGCTTTTTTAGTGTCATCCACCTTAATTACAGCTGTTCCCTTGTTTAGTGACCCTTCTTCAAATTTAATTTCATCAATTATGCAAATTGAAGCTCCTTTTTTACTAGCCTCAGAAACAAAATCATTTCCATTAAAATTTTC
>CALJTN010000128.1 GCA_937976175.1 uncultured Clostridiaceae bacterium
TCTAGAATTTCTTCAATACTCATTCCTTTTGTTATAAACTCAGTTATAGAAGGAACTTCTTCAAGTCTATAGGTTATTATGTCAGCTAAAAATTCATCTGCACCAGGCATCATTTGGATTATGAACCCTCCTGAAGCTTTAATGCTCATGTCTGTATCAACTAAAACTCCCAAACCTACAGCAGAAGGTGTTTGTTCTGAAACTGTAAAGTAGTAAGCTAAGTCATCTCCAATTTCACCTGTGTATATTGGCACTTGGCCTACATATGGCTCTTTTAACCCCATATCCCTTATAATTCTTAAATATCCATCCTTACCTATGGCCGCACCTACATCAAGCTTACCTTGGCTATTAGGAGGTAGATCTACATTAGGGTTTCCTATGTATCCTTTTACGCTTCCATCAGCATATGCAGTTACTACTACACTCTTTGCTTCTCCTCCACCAGAGATTTGCAAGGTTAATTTATCTTTCTCAGATTTTAACATGGTGCCCATAAGTGTACCAGCTGTTAGCATTCTACCAAAAGCTGCTGCCGCAGTAGGTGCACACAAATGCATAGTCACTCCTTCATTTACTAAATCTGTAGTTATAGCAGCAAATATTCTAACTTGACCGCCCTTTGCGGTAGCTCTAACTAATTTATCCATATGTAATCCTCCTATAAGTTCTTTTTTATTTATTTACCACATAACATATTCGTTCTGTGCTTTCATTTACCACTTTATCCTCATAGTTATCCATTTTTTTAACTACCTTAAATCCAATTTCTTCTAAAAGTTCTTCTATGTATTCTTCTTTATACGCTCTTTCTGAGTGATGCTCATCAAACCTTTTATATACTTGTCCCTCTTTTACAAAAAAGGTTAAATTCATGTCAACTATGTCATTTTCCAAATAATTTTCCCAAATATACACTACATCATCACTATCATAATTATAAATATTATTGCCTAAAACATTAGTAAGTTTATAATAAGAATTAATATCAAAAATAAACAAACCATCTTGCTTTAAGAAATGGTAAACACCCAGTAAATACTTTTTTAAATTTTCTTCTTCCAATATATAGTTGCTAGAATCCAAGCAACAAGTTATAAGATTAAAACTACTATTTAAGTTCAACTCACAAATATCTTGACATATAAATTTTGCTTTTATTAGTGCATCTCTCATCTTTTTTTCTGCTTCACTTAACATATCAGAAGACAAATCAACTGCCCATATATTTTTAAATTCCCTTGCAATTTCTATAGTAAGATTTCCTGTACCACAGGCTAAGTCTAAATAGTCTGACCTATCAATGTGATACTCTTTACAAATACATAATATCTTGGAAGCCCACGCCTTATAATCAATATCAGAATTGATTAACTCATCATATATATGAGCAAATTCCTTATAACAGTCCATATAATATTCTCCTTTTAAAACTATAATAGTATATAACATTTTAACCTATCCAACGTGCATTGTCCAAAGTAATTTCATTAATAGTTTTAAAAGTCCTCATTCTTAGGAAGATTTATTGTTTTTTTCCTCTTTGTCATTAGTCCCCCAATTCTTCCTGTCTCTTCTGCGGTTAGCCCACTCCACCCACAAGCATCTATCTTGTCTGTTAATCCTAATTCTTCAGCAATTTCATATTTTAAAGCCTCTCTCAGCATTTCATTTTCAGTTAGTGCTCTGTTTGTTTTTAACTTAGCTTTTATAACTTTTTTTAAAGGTGTTTTTCCCATCATAACCCTCCCAATAGTAATATCTAATATTTTTCACAATTCGGAGTTGTTTTATTCATAATTTTAAAAAAAGTATATATTATAATAATGTAAGCGCCTTCTTTCCTATTAAAGACTCTCTTAAACACAATTTGGTGCTATTATACAATTTAAAGTATTCTAATCTATTATAAATAAAAAATGAGATAGTAATGTTTAATTACTACCCCACTTTTTTATTTATAACTTAATTTATACTATGGTCTTCCATTAGTATAAGTGTATTTGAAGTCTTGAGCACCAAATAATGGTGTCATAATACGGTTAGTGTATTTAGCTCTATATGTGTTCTTAACTCTATATAAAGTTGGAGCTATAACAGCTTCATCTACCACTAATATTTGTTCTGCTTGTTTAAATAACTCTGTTCTCTTTTCTGGGTCAATAGTGTCACTAGCTTGCTTAATTAAACTATCATACTTTTCATTAGTCCAGCCAGTTGGAGTCATATCTGCTCCTGTAATCCACATATCAAAGAATGTATTTGGATCATTATAATCTCCTATCCAAGCCATACCAGCTATTTGATAGTCTAAATCATCTGTTCTTTTTTGGAATACAGGCCACTCAACATATTCCATCTTTAAGTCTATACCTAGATTTTTCTTATACATCTCTTGATCATACTCAGCAAATTCTCTTTCTCTAGCACTTGTTCCTGCTTGTAAATAAGTAAATGAAGCTTTTGCTGGATCTGGATCTTCTCCAATTTCTTTTAATCCTTCAATTAACAATGCCTTAGGGTCTGGATTTGCTTGTTTAAAGGCTAACAGCGGCTCTATACCAACTTTTTCTCTAAAGTCTTCTCCACCTATTTGAAGTGTTGGTGGACACCATCCATAAGCTGGTTGGCCTAGTCCTCTAAATAAAATTTTTATTCTATCTTCTCTATCAGTAGCTAAACTGAACGCTTGCCTTATTTTTACATTTTTAAAATACTTATTAGTTTGATTAAAAAACATATAGTTTGATCCTGGTGTATTAGCTTTTATTACATCAAACTTACCTGTTCCATCAAATTTTTCAATCCATTCTTGTTTACTAACTGCAGCATAGTCTATAGATCCATTAAGTAATGAACTCATTCTTGCTGTTTCTTCTTTTATAATATTAAGAGTTAATTTCTCAAGTTTAACTGAATCTTTATCCCAGTATGTTGGATTCTTTTCAAATTCCATTTTACTTTGGTGAGCCCAGTTTTTCAATATATAGGGTCCACAGAATACCATTGTATTTGACTCTGTACCAAATTTATCTCCTTGAGCTGTAACTATATCTTCTCTTTGAGGGTACATAACTTTAAAGTAAGTTAAGTCTAGGAAATATGGTGTTGGCTTATCTAATGTAAATTGTAATGTCTTTTCATCTAATGCTTTTACTCCTACCTCTTCAGCCTTTGCTTTTTCTGAGTTATATGCCTGCGCATTTTTTATAGGGTATAAAATAAATGCATAAGATGCACCAACTTCTGGGTTAAGAGCTCTTTTAATTGCAAACTCAAAATCATTAGCCGTTACTGGTTTTCCATCACTCCACTTATAGTCTCTTAAATGGAATGTCCACACAGTCTGATCTTCTGAAACTTCCCATCTTTCTGCTCCCGCTTCTTTTATAACATCCTTACCATCTTCCCCTTGTTCAATTCTAGTTAACCCTTCCATACAATTAACTAAAACGTCTGATGAATTAACATCCGTTGCTAATGTTGGATCAAGTGATTTTGGTTCAGAAGTTAATATACCATTTAAAAATTGAACGCTGTCCATTTTAACTGCACCTGTAGAATCCGTACCAGGGTTTGCAGCTTCATTTTTCTTTCCACAACCTATCAAAGCAACCGAAGCAGTTAGTGAAAGTGTTAGTAATGTGGCCATCAATCTTTTTGTTTTCACGAAAAAACCTCCTCTAGAATGTTAAGCTAATAACAATCATTTGTATAATCTTACTATTAACTTTAAATAATAAGTATATATTTATTATCAATATCATTTAGAGTAAAATAAATTGATAATATAACATATTCATATTTATTGGCACCAAATATAATATTTTACAATATTCTGTATATTCGATATATTCAGCACATTGACGCCAAGTGCACTACTCAAATTCATATACTCATAATATACTATCCACTTTGGAAAATCAAGCATATTTTAAAAATATAGTAGTTTTGTGTAGTTTCATGTAATATTTTGCATTTTATTCCCATTGTTTACCAGTAGTTTTAAAATAAGTGACAAGCTACATAATGCTCTTTTTCTACTTCTTTAAGCATAGGTGTTTGTTCTTTGCAGATTGGCTTTGCATACCTACATCTAGGAGCAAATCTACAGCCCGGTTTTGGGTTTATAGGGCTTGGTACTTCACCCTCTAATTTAATTCTTTCTTTATTTCTTTCAACCTCTGGGTCAGGCACTGGTATTGCTGATAGCAGTGCTTGAGTATATGGATGCAGTGGTTTTTCATAAAGATCATGACTACTTGCAAGCTCTACCATTGCACCAAGATACATTACTCCCACTCTATCTGATATATGTTTAACCATAGACAAGTCATGAGCTATGAATAAATAGGTTAACCCTAGATCCTGCTGAAGTTGTATTAATAAGTTAACCACTTGTGCTTGAATTGATACGTCAAGAGCAGAAATAGGCTCATCACATACTATAAATTCAGGTTCTATAGCTAATGCTCTTGCTATTCCTATTCTTT